>CANGJN010000001.1 GCA_947454215.1 Neisseriaceae bacterium
ATATTTATTGGTATACAATATTTTGAAAGGAAAGAATATGAAATTTAATCACTTGTTAATACTCACGGTAAATTTATTATTTTGTTTAAATCTATCTTATGGATATTTAAAATGCGAAGATTTTTTGAAAACGCAACATGAATACCGTTTTTTTAGTAAAGTTATTCATGGAAATTATAGCTATAAAATAACTATTTTTGTTGACAATTCCGAGGATAATAACCTTAAAACAACTAGAAGTAAAATTAAATTTTCAGATTTTGTATATATTCCTTCCGGTTTAAAACTTGACATTCCATCATTTGAATATTTAATAGGATTATTTTGTAGCGAAGCACAGGAAGGATCTCCTATTTTAGGTTTTTTCATTTATGGATCTAATGATCCTTTTCTTAAAGAAAAAGATAATATAATTGATCTTCCTTCCAGAATTAGCCATCATAAAGTAGATGGTAAAGATATAGGCGAAGCACAATTAGTTAGAAGGAGCTTATCACATTATATGTTAAATGAAATTGACCACAGAATTTACATGGAAGCTAGTAAACAATAAACTTGTTCATAAGTTAGTCGAATAGGTACTCCCCATGTACGTTGGGGTGCTTCCAAAGAAGAGGTATGAATGCTAGTTATACCATTTCCCTAATTATTTTTGTCAGGTATAAACTTATTTTTTATTACAGAAACTTTTAAAATGAACTTAGATTTTCAATAAATGATGAAAAAAGTAACTTTATAATGAGACAATTAAAATAGGGAAATGGCATTAATGTTAGCAAGGACAGATTGAGTTAGGTTGATTTCTTTTATTAATATTAATTAATCTATCTGATGGTAAACAACATTTTAAAGGTCAAGAATATGAAATCTAAGCATTTACTAACACTGACGATAAATTTATTATTTTGTTTAAATTTATCTTATGGATATATTCGTTGTAAAGATATACAGAAAAATGGTTACCGTTTTGTTGCTAATGTTATTAATGGAGGTTATCGTTATAAAATGACTATTTTAGCTGAGAATTTCGAGAGAAGTGTTCTTAAATTTTCAGATTTTGCAGAGTTTCATTTATCTTGGCGTATGAGAGGTATAAAACCAGAACCTCTTCTTAATAATTCCGAATATGTTTTTCCAATAGAGTTATTTTGTGATGAATATAAACCAGATAATTATTTATCTTTTAAAGTTTTAGAGTCTGAGGAGCCTTTTAGTAAAAAATTTATTAATTATATTGTTATTCCACAAGAAGCTAGGTTTAGTAAGAAAGATAATAAAGCAGAAACAGAATATATACCAATATCTAGATATGAAATAAACCCTTTTTTATTAGGTGAAATTGAACAAAGTGTTGCTACTAAAGTACGTGAAGAAGAAACTTTGGAACATTCTAGACACAGAAGAAGAGATATGAATGCTGGATATTACTAGCAAATACATGTTGATTTAGGTTGATTTTTTAGTCATAATAAATAAATTAAAAGAATAATTTTTATAAATAGATAAAGTTGTTGGGGAGGTTATTAGATTAGGGATATTTTAATAGATCAATTTTTTCTAATTATTTAATTTATTTATTGCAATATTAAATAGTAATAAATATTTTTTTCTATTTTTACTTTGTTTCGTATTACATTTAGTGTTACCTGACATTATATAAATTCTATTCTATGGACTAGAAAAAATAATTAAATTCTGTTTTATTTTACATTAAATAATTTTTTTGATTTGAATGTTATCAATTTATATAATTTTATTTTCTAAAGAAATATTATCTAATAATTTTGCGTTGGAGTATTGTTGTAGTTTAATTTGATTTTGATTCAATTTTTTTTATGAAGAAACTCCTGTTTATTATTAAATTATTAACAGATAAAAAAAGATGTTTCTACCATATGTACTCTTTTATTATTTTATTTATGGCAGTTCTTAAGTTTTATTCACAATAATGATACCAACCAGTTTTAAAATTTATCGTTATTTATTAGAAACTTAATTAGTAGTTTTTGCAATGTTTATTTAGATTGTATTTTAGATTTAATTGATATACTTTGTTATTTTTATAAATAAAATTTTATATTGAATAGAAGATAATATTAACTTAAGTAAAAATTAGATTAAAATATATAATATGTTAAGTCTATAATTATTTGATATCTAATTTTTCTATATTATTTATATTAAATGTTTAGTAACTTAGTGGTTTTAATTAGTTCCTCAGTATTAGAAAATTTTCAATTAGTACAAATTGAAAATTAATTTGAATATTTTATAAGGTAGGGAAGATCTATGTCAACAATTAGAAAATTAAGATTAACCAATAATAAATTTATTTTTGTGTTACTCTGCATAATAATTTTCTTTTCATCATTAGTTTATCAGCTTCCTAGTTGGGCTATAGGAAGTTTTATTGATAAATATTCTGATGGAAAATTAAAGTTATTTAATGCTAACGGATCATTTTGGTTAGGTGATGCATTATTAGTTGCAAATGATGGAAGAAAAAATGAGTCTTCTGCAATAGCATTAATACATTGGCATTCTAAATTAGGTTTAAAAAAGTATTTGGATATTGATTTTTATGTTGGCGATAAAAAAGTAGCCGATATTTATGTTAATAAACAAGGTATCTTTTTAACGAATTTATCAGTTTCATTTTCTTTAAAAGAAATTACTCTCTTTTTGAGTTCTATTCAAGATCTAAATGTCTCTGGAGTATTAAATATTACATCTGATCATATATTATTTAATAAACATGCTGAGGGTAAGGTAAATATAATGATAAATCATTTATCATCTGCTATTTCCAAAATAAACCCTTTGGGAAACTATGCTATCAATTATGATTTATTATCTTCGGCAATTAATGTAAATACATTGCCTGATAGTGTTTTGAATTTAACTGGTTCAGGGACAGCAACAAATTTATCTTTAGAAGCCTCAATATCCCCAGAGCATAGAAATGATATGAGACAGTTTATTTCAATTTTTGGAGAACCTCTTCCAAATGGTAATTATAAATTAAAAGTTTTTTAATGAATGCAAAATATAGTATATGGTTTTCATGGGGTAATTTCTTTACTTAATAATTGCCCAGATAGAGTTATTAAACTTTATTTAGATAAAGATACTAAAAACAAAAGAGTAAATCAATTATTGGACTTAGCAAAAAAATTTAACTTAGATATAGTTTATTTTGATGTAAAGTACTTAGATAAAATTACTAATGTTGATACTCATCAAGGAGTAGTTGCAGAGGTTACGTTGATTGAAAATATAGACCTTGTTTCTTTCTTATCAAAATTAAGTAATAATAATTCACAAATATTAATTTTAGATGGAGTTACCGATCCACAAAATTTGGGTGCAATTATTAGAACATCCTCATGTTTTGGTGTGGATGCTGTCATAATTCCTAAAAATAATTCAGCTAATATAAATAACCCAGTAGTTGCTAAAACTTCAAGTGGATCTTTATATATAGTTCCTATAATACAAGTAAATAATATTTCTCAAGCAATTCAAGTTTTACAAGAATATAATTACTGGGTTATAGGAACTACATTGTCTAAAGACTCAATAAGTTTATATGAATTTGATTGTAGAGGAAAATTAGTTTGGGTTTTAGGTAATGAGGGAAGCGGAATTAGGAGATTGGTAACTGAAAATTGTGATTACTTAGTAACTATTCCAATAACAAATAAAATGCAATCATTAAATGTTTCAGTTAGTGCTGGTATAATTTTATCACATGTAAAGTATTTTAAATTGACTCATAGTTAATTTTTGAATACTTGTTATTCGAGTTATAATATTAATTTTTTTATGATAATTTTGATTTAATTTTTATAAATTCATTAGTTGGTAAAATATTTTTTGATTATTTATATTAAAAAAGAATTTTATTATTATGGTCAATTATTGTGTTAAGAATACTTACTGTTGAAGTATGTAAAGGTGAGATGGATTGTTAATACTACAATTATTTTGCTTTTGTTACCGAGGAATAAAATATTTTAATAAAAATAATATAATTCTATAAAAGTAAAATAATTACCTTAAAAAAAGTAATAAATTAATTCTTTTTAAGAAGGATATAGATAGAATATGTTAATAGATTTTTAAATACAAGTAGATATTATATATTTCCCTCATTATACAACTTTTGTATAATTAATGTTATCTTTATATTTCCATAAAAAGTGAGTTTTAAATTTTTAGTTGATTTATTATAAACAAAAATTTTATTTAAATTTTATTATTGCTTTTGTAAAAGTAAACTAGTTAGTAAATTTATCAAAATTAAAGGTTAGGCATTTATTCTTAATATTTACAATAAATCTGACAAATTTTAAAGGGTTAAATTATGAAATCGATTTTAATTTTATTAATATTTTTTTTAAATACATATATTTATGCTAATGCTGGTTGTAAAAAATTACAAAATGATGATAGTATTGTTATTTTAACTCAAACTCATACGCATGATCTTGCAGAAAAAGCAGTTTTAAATGTTTTATATACGAATTATGAAAATGAAAGTTATGGAGTCCTTGTTTTAGTTAAGTATATTAATTTTTCTAATAATCAAGAAATCATCCCAGGATCAGATAAATATGAACAATTTTTTCACAATCGATTTATCTTATATAAATGTAGTGGGAATAATTTAGAACTTTATTCATTAGCAAATAAAAGAACTAATGTTTTAGCTAAATATAATACTGTGTCTGAAGAAAGCAAAAATCCTCATCTTGTCTATTGGATTACAATAGAAAATAAACCATCTAATATTTTACTTGAAAAACTTAAAGATTCTATAGCACTAATACCTGATGTAAATTTTGAGGATAGTATGAAAATTGCAAAAGAGGATTCACCTCATGAGAATGATTTAGAATCTCAAGAAATGAAAGACGCAACTACATTATACAAAGGTAAACGAACAACTGAGAGATCTCAAATGCTAAGTTCTAGAAATTGGACGTCTAGTTCTATGGGCTCGTCCTACGGTGGTAGTGCTGACCATAGTGATGGTCATATTGTTAAACATAATGTTCAACGCCATGATGTAGGAATTTTATCTCCTAATGATAATAAAAGTGATTGTTGTGCAATTCAGTGATTTGGTTGATCATTTAAATTTCAAAGATAAATGCAAATTTATTCTCTTAGGTGAGATTTTAACTAAGTTATGTTAATAATTATGCATACTTTAAAATCTATTGGAATGAAATATATAATCTAAGATTGTTGTTAAACAATAAAAAATTTCATATTCTTTATAAATTGTCATTTTTTTAACTAACAAATACCATGCTACTTTGTGGCGTGGTATTTTATTATATATACTATAAAATATTATTAAATAAAAAATACAAATATAACATAAAAAATCTTATATTATTTATTAGAGTTTTAAATATTTTTGAAATTATATTCCTAAGGATTTAAAATTTTACTATTATGATGAGTATTTAATAATGTCACAGTGAAATTAAAATTTGATAAAAATATAATAAAAGTGATAATTTTAGCTAAGTATAACTTCTAATATTATTTATAACTTTGAGAGATTTAAAACTCAATTTTAATGATAAAATTTATAGTTATATAAAAAATCTATTTATATTAATGACAAAATAAATAAAATTTATCTTTACTTTTTTGATAGTTCCATTTATAATTATGTGTTAGATGTGTAAAATTTAAACTATAAGAGAATTTAAAATATGATAGATATTGAAGAACAATTGTTAATCATTCAAAAGGGAGTTGATGAAATATTGCCCTTGGATGAATTAAAATCTAAACTTATGCTAAATAAACCATTAAATATTAAAGCCGGATTTGATCCTACTGCACCAGATTTACATCTAGGTCATACTGTATTGCTAACTAAAATGAGGCAATTGCAAGATTTAGGGCATAATATTACTTTTTTAATTGGTGATTTTACTGGTTTGATAGGTGATCCTACTGCTAAAAATGTAACGAGACCAATATTAACTAAGGCTCAAATAGAAGAAAATGCTAAAACATATGCTCAACAAGTTTATAAAATTTTAGATCCTGATAAGACTAAAATTGATTTTAATTCTAAATGGTTAGTGGAATTAGGGTCTATTGGTATGCTACAATTAGCGGCGTCTCAAACTGTGGCTAGAATGTTAGAGCGTGATGATTTTAATAAACGTTTTAAAGAAAATAAATCTATATCTATTCATGAGTTTATGTATCCTTTGTTACAAGGATATGATTCTGTTGCTATGAATTGTGATATTGAATTAGGAGGCAGTGATCAAAAATTCAATTTATTAATGGGTAGGGAACTACAAAAATATTATGGAAAAAACCAACAGGTAATACTAACTATGCCTCTATTAGAGGGTACTGATGGCATTAATAAAATGTCAAAGTCATTGAATAATTATATAGGTATCAATGATAGACCTAATGATATGTTTGGAAAAATAATGAGTATCAGTGATACTTTGATGTGGAAGTACTATGACTTATTGTCTTTAAAATCGACAAGTGAGATTAACATACTTAAGAAAAATGTATCTAACGGTTTAAATCCTCGTGATGTTAAGGTAATGTTAGGTACTGAACTAGTTACAAGATATTATGGTATTAGTGAGGCTAATGATGCTTTGAATGATTTCGAAATTAAATTTAAGCACCATGGTTTTCCAGAAGATTTAGAACTTATAGAGGTTTCTATTGAAGAAGATCTGATTTTGATTGCAACTTTACTTAAATTAGTTAATTTAGTCTCTTCTTCATCAGAGGCGAATAGATTAATAGATCAAGGTGGAGTTAAAATAAATGGCACTAAGATATAAGATAAAAGTTTAAAATTATCTAAAGGTACAATATTTTTGATTCAAGCAGGTAAGCGTAAATTTAGCAAAGTAATTGTTAAATAGAAACATAAGGAGAAAAATTTCAATTATATAAATGAAAAAATCCTAAATTGCAATAAGTTTTCTCAAAAAATTTTAACAGAAGTAACGGATGAAATTAACAATTTAACTAAAATTCATCGATCACCATGTTTGGCTATTATTTTAATAGGCAATGATTTTGCATCTCAGGTATATGTTAATAATAAAATTAATGCATGTGATACGGTTGGCATCAAGTCGTTAAAATATGATTTATCTGAAAATGTTACTTTGACTGAATTATTAAGTTTGATAAATACTTTAAATAAAGATAACTCTGTTGATGGGATTTTAATTCAACTTCCAATACCAAAACATTTAAACAAAGAATTAGTTATAAATAGTGTTAATTACAAAAAAGATGTAGATGGATTATGTAGCCGTAATTTAGGTGCTCTTTTGTCAGGAAATCCTAACATTAGACCATGTACATCAAGTGGAGTAATGCATATTTTAGATAATTTGAATACTGATTTTCTTGGTAAGCATGTAGTAGTTATAGGTGCTTCAAATTTAGTTGGTAAACCAATGGCAATTGAGTTAATAAATCGATTTGCCACTGTAACCATTTGTAATAAAGAAACAATAAATCTAAATTTAATTTCATCTACTGCAGATATTGTAATTGTAGCAATAGGTCAACCAAGATTTATCAAAAGGAATTATATTAAAGATAGTGCTATAGTTATTGATATAGGCATAAATAGAGATGATGAGGATAACATATGTGGAGATGTAGATTTTGATGATGTTATTGATAGGGTTTCATATATTACTCCTGTTCCTGGTGGAGTAGGCAAATTAACAGTTGCGATGTTAATGAAGAATACTGTGCTTTGTTTCCAAAATAATATTTATAATGTAGTTTAAAATGAAAAAAAATAAAAAAGCAAATTCTTCTGTGGCCAAATTATATAAATGTGTTTATTATAAAAATTTCAATGGTCAAGGTGGAGTTGCTATAACCAAAGAAGATTTACAAAAAATAAGAATTGGTGAGTTTGATGAACTATTTGCTTTGGATAAGGATGAAGTAGATGTTGTTTTACATCAGGATAATTCTGAGGTATTAACTGGAACAATTGTTGACATTGTTAAACACAATACTTTTAATTTAATCGGCTACATTCAAAAATTCAAAAATCAATTATTATTAAAAGTTGCAAAAAATAGATTTGGTAATTACTTAGTTAAAATAAATTCAAAAATAGATAATTTTGATCGTGACCAAATTTATAATTTTATAATAAAAGAATATCCTAGTATAGATAACCCCTACTTTGTTGTTGAGCTTAATAGTAAAATATTAGATGTAAGTGAAGATGAAATCTATTTAGACAATTTATTGGCTGAGTCTGGTTTGCCATGTAAATTTAATGATGAAATAAACTTATTTATAAAAAATTTATCTAATAAAATAAAGAAAAAAGATTTGTTAGATAGAATTGATTTACGAGATTTAAATTTTGTTACTATTGATGGCAAAGATGCAAAAGATTTTGATGATGCTTTGTATTGTGAAACGTGTGTTGATGGATTTAAATTATATGTTGCTATTGCTGATGTATCGCATTATGTAAAAGAAGATGATCTTTTAGATAAAGAGGCTTTGCTTAGAGGAAATTCGGTATATTTACCTAAAATGGTAGTACCTATGTTACCAGAGAAATTATCTAATAATTTATGCTCCTTAAAACCGAATGAAGATAGATTAGTTCTTTGTTGTGAAATGAATATAAATTTTAGTGGTATTGTAACCGAATATAATATATATAATGGTGTTATAAACTCTAAATCTAGATTAACTTATGATGTTGTTCAACAATGGTTAAATGAATTGAGTTTTTGTCCACAAAATCTTATTGAAAATATTTCAAATTTGTTTTTAGTCTATAAATCATTGATTAAAAATAAAAAGTTACGTGGTGCAATTAATTTAGAGTTAGCGGAACCATCTTTTATTTTTGATAAAAATAATAATATTATTGATTTACAAGTAGTTAACCGGCTTGAATCTCATAAAATTATAGAAGAATGTATGTTGGCTGCTAATGTTTCAGTTGCTGATTTTTTAGTAAAACACCAGTTACCTTGTTTATTTAGAATTCATGATAAACCCAGTCAGGAAAAATTTAAAAAACTTAAAGATTTTTTAAATTCTATAGCAATTAAATTTGATATAAGTTATGAGCATTTAACATCCAAAGATATGGATGATTTGTTAGAAAAAACATCAGATAATATTAACTTTGCTATTATCCAACAGGAGGTGTTAAGGTCGATGCAATTAGCTATATATACAACTGAAAACATAGGTCACTTTGGATTAAGTTATAAAAATTATTTACATTTTACCTCACCAATTAGAAGGTATCCTGATTTAGTGATACATAGAGTTTTAAAAAATTATTTGAATAAGAAAAAATTATCTTTATCAGACAATAATCTAACATCGATAGCATCACACACTTCATTTACTGAACGCAGGGCTGAATCGTTGGAACGTAAAATGAGTTCTTTTTATAAATGTCAACTAGCTCAAAAATATATAGATAAAGAATATAGTGGCATAATAACTTCAGTTGTTAATTTCGGTGTTTTTGTTTATTTACCAGATATCATGATAGATGGTCTAATTCATGTAAGTGAACTTGGAAAAGATTATTTTGTATTTGATGATAAATTACAAGTATTAGTTGGAAAGAGGTCGGGGGTAAAATATAATGGCGGTCAAAATGTTTTTGTTATAATAGATAAAGTTGATATGAATCAATTATTAATTTCTTTTAAACTTATAGTATAGTTGAATTAAAATTTATGTTAGGATAAAAAATGTTTAATATTGTAGAAAAAAATCAAAAAACAGCAAAGGGTATAATGATAGCGGTAACAGCTTCTTTTGTTCTTTGGGGAATTAGTGGGTATTTATCTCAAAGTTCTGATGATGGTTACATTGCTAAAATTGGTGACCAAAAAATTTACCCAAGAGATATAGATCAGGCTTTAGACTCACAAAAGGGTGGAAATAGGCAGGAAGTTTTATCGCAACTTATTAATCGTGATTTAATGATTGAAAATGGAAATTATTATAATTTAATTGCATCAGATAGTGAATTACAAAATGAAATATTAAAAATTCCAGAGTTTCAGAATGCAAGTGGTGTATTTAGTCCGATAAAATATCAAAAGTATCTTATGGAAAGTTATACTAGTGCAGAACAGTTCCAAAAGAATGTTTCTAAGCAACTTATAATTAATAAATATTTGAATTTATTTAAGCAGGATTATATTACTTCAGTTAAGATAAATGATAAGTTTGCTCAGTTATTATCACATGATAGAGTCGTTGCCCCTTATAAGTTAGAGTTAAAGAAATTTATAGATCAAGTTAAAGTTACTGATAAAGAAATAAAAACTTACTATACACAAAATTTAGCATCTTTTATGACGCATGATAAAGTTAAGTTTCAGTACATAGTTTTAGATTTACCTTTTGTTTCCACTAAAATAAATGTCTCTAATGAACAGGCATCCCAATATGTAGCGAAACATCCTGAATTAGAAAATTTTAAAATTGATGCCTCACATATTTTGTTTAGTGTTGATAAAAAAGCTACTAAAGCACAGATTGAAGATGTAAAAATTAAAGCCCAAGGTGTTTTAGACCAAATTAGAAAAGATCCATCATTATTCGTAAGTTTAGCTAAAAAATATTCTCAAGATAGTGGTTCTGCGGCAAATGGTGGGGAACTTGGAACTTTTGGAAAAGGTATTATGGTTAAACCTTTTGAACAAGCTGTATTAAAAATGAAGCAAGGTGATATAAGTGATTTAGTCCGTACAGATTTCGGATTTCACATTATTAAACTTAATTCTTTTAAACAAGACTCAGCATCAGATTTAATTAATAAAGCTACTGAAAAAATTAAAAATCAAATGGCGATGACGACTATGCAAAAATATGTGGATAAATTAAATTCTCTTACATATAATAATCCTAAAAATCTTGAAACAGCAGCTAATAGTCTAGGACTTAAAGTTATTCATTCAGATTGGGTAGAAAAAGGTGCCAAACAAGGAGATTTTGCTCCTGATAATGTTCAAAATGCTTTATTTAATCAAAATTTAATTAAGAAGAACGAAAACTCAGAAGTTGTAAATGTAGCCAAAAATAAATATATGGTATTCCATGTGTTAAGTTTTGAGCCTGGAAAATTACAAACAATAGCAGAAGTTCATGATAAAATTGTTATGAACTTGAAACAACGAGGAGCCAGTAGTTTAGTAGTTAAAGATGCTGTAAATAAATTACAATTATTTGAGTCTAATAAGGCTACAAGTGATATGGTTTTTGGCAAAGAAGAGGTTGTAAATTATTTATTTGAGAATAATAATGTTCCATCTCCAGCTGTACAGCAAATATTTACAAATAAAGCTGTTAAATTCCCAAGTTATCAGTTATATATATCTCAGGATGGGGATGTTATAATATATAAAATAATTTCAGATAAATTAAATCCTGCCACCGAAAAGAAAATGAAAAAAGTAGTAGAATCAATGGATCAGGCTGTTGGATATGCTGGTTTTGCAAGTTATTTAGAGTTCCTAAAGGATAAATATAAAGTAACAATAAGATCTGACAAATTAAATTCAACGGAAATATAATACAATGATTAAAACAATAGAACAAAATTTATTGCAGAATAATGATTTAGATATTCAATTTTTGCTTAAAATTAATGAGTCAATTATGCAGAAAAATGTTGATTTATCAGACCTTTATTTACAATCTATGTACAATGAATATTTTGGAATAGATGAAGGTATAATAAAATCTGGTGGTTTTTCTTTAGAGCAGGGTATTGGGGCAAGAGCAATTTGTGGAGAAAAAGTATTTTTGACTTACTCTAATTGTTTAAACCCTTCTATTATAAAAAAAATGGTTGATAATATATTTATTGAGTCAGGTTCCCATAAAGGTACTAACACTACTAATATTACATACGATTCAAAAAAACTCTATACAGAGCTCAGCCCGATAAACTCTGCTGATTCAGTTAAAAAGACCGACATATTAAAAAAAATTGATTTATTAGCAAGGAAGTTGACTTATGTAACCAATGTTATATCTAATTTAACATTAGAATTTGATGAGGTTTGTATTGTTAGTAGTAAGAATGGAGTCATTGCTGATTTAAGACCATTAATTCATTTATCTATAACCATAGTTATAAATAAAAATGGAAAAATTGAAAAAGGTTCGCAAGGATTTGGCGGTAGATATTTAATTGATTGTATCACTGATAGTATTTTGGAACAGTATGTAATGTTGGCTTACAATCAAGCAGTTTTAATGGTAGATGCAGTAACAGGTCCGTCGGGTAGTATGCCTGTAATTTTAGGTAATGCTTGGGCTGGAGTTATTTTACATGAGGCTATTGGGCATGGTCTTGAGGGTGATTTTAATCGCAGAGGAAGTTCTGCATTTACTAATAGAATCGGCCAAAAGGTTGCAAGTTCAGGAGTTACTATAGTTGATGAAGGGTGTATCCCTAATTGTAGAGGATCTTTGAATGTTGACGATGAGGGAACTCCAACTCAAAGAACTGTATTAATAGAAGATGGTGTTTTATGTGGTTATCTATTCGATGAATTAAATGCTAAACAAATGGGTGTTAAATCTACTGGAAATGGTAGAAGAGAATCTTTTAATTGTAACCCAATGCCAAGAATGACCAATACTTATATGTTAAATGGTAAATATACTCATGATGAAATTATTGAGTCTGTAGATGAAGGTGTTTATGCAGAGAGTTTTACTGGTGGGCAAGTTGATATTACTTCAGGGCAATTTGTATTTAATGCAAATGTTGCATGGGTGATAAAAAAGGGTAAACTTGCATATCCGATTAAAGGTTGTGCTTTAGTAGGAAATGGTCCAGAATGTTTAAAGTATGTATCGATGATTGGAAATAATAGTGCATTAGATACAGGGGTTGGAACTTGTGGTAAAAATGGACAGAGTGTCCCAGTTGGGGTAGGTCAGCCAACCATCAAGATAGATGGTGGTTTAATAGTGGGTGGTGGATAACTTATTTTTTTATAAAATAATTATGTACTTATTTTAGTAGTATTTTAATTCTTATCTCTAAATTTTACTAAAAAGTAAACGTCACTAAATGCTACATAGTTTTTTTTATACCAAGAGATAAAGCATCTTGGATCTTGATTAAAAAATACGTTAGCAATAATAAAAAATATTATTAATTAAATTTGAATTTGATTTATTTGAAGATATACATTATCGCTTTGGAAACTTGTTTATAGATATTATAAATAATTTTAAGGACACATATTTATGAGTATAAGAGTTGCTATTAATGGTTTTGGTAGGATTGGTAGATGTGTTATAAGATCTTTATTTGAAAGTAATCGAACACATGAATTTGAGTTAGTTGCTATTAATGATTTAAGTAAAGATTTGGGCATTATGTCTCATATATTACAGTATGATTCAGTACATGGTTACTTTAATCATAAAGTAACTAATGATGATAATAATTTAATTATAGATGACCATTACATTAAAATTTTAAATCAACACAACCCAGAAAATTTACCATGGAGAGACTTAGAGATTGATATTGTCTTAGAATGTACTGGTGCCTTTACTACAAGAGAAAAGGCAAATAAACATATAATTGCAGGTGCTAAAAAAGTACTAATTTCCGCACCTGGAGATAAAAATGTTGATGCAACTATTGTATATGGTGTTAATCATCAAATAATTACTTCTGAAATGAGTATAATTTCCAATGCGTCTTGTACTACCAATTGTTTAGCTCCTATTGCTAAAGTCATACATGAGAATTTTGGAATTGAAAGTGGTCTGATGACCACTATTCATTCATTTACAAGTGATCAAGTTTTATTGGATAATTATCATAGTGACCCACGTAGATCTAGGTCTGCTACTTTATCGATGATTCCAACTAAATCAGGAGCATCAAGATCAGTAGGATTAGTTTTACCAGAACTTGATGGTAAAATTGATGGATTTGCAGTAAGGGTTCCAGTTCCTAATGTATCTTTAATTGATTTTGTTTTTTACTCTCAAAAACAAACTACTGTAAATGAAGTTAATCAAGCAATAATTAATGCTTCAAATGGTTATTTATCACGAGTACTTGCTATAAATAACAAGCCATTAGTATCTTCTGATTTTAATCATAATAAATATTCTTCGGTTTTCGATGTTACACAGACGATGGTACAAGGTAAAATGAATAAAGTGCTTAGTTGGTATGACAATGAGTGGGGATTTTCAAATAGAATGTTAGATACGACTTCATATATTTTCAATTGTTAATTCTAATTCATTCTGCCAAAAGATAATTTGAGTTATCTTAGCATCTTTCACTATATTAAATTATATATAAATTTAATTAAATCAAAATGTTATATTTTTAAAAAGAACTACTGAATGTGATTTTAGAGGGGTAAAATGAAAACACATTATATAATAATATTTATCCTAATATTGATAAATAATCTATTATTTTCAGTATCACTAGGTGGTAGAGTTGTGCTCGATCCAAGAGATCCTTATTTCAACTTTGCCCGTCAATCGATAATTATAACTGATGCAAGTAATACCTTTGGATCAGTTATGGTATCTTCTCCAGGAAAATTTATCCTCCCAAATACCGTTACAGATAATAAGCCCCATGGATATAGTATAACAATAACTGAAACTCCTAATAATAATAGTTTTATTTGTTCTATTTCTGACAACCAAGTAACTGGAATGGTTTATTTGAAAGATAAAACTGATTTAACTATTGTATGTAGAGGTGAATATAAGGCAAATATAAATGCTAGTGGATTAGTAAATGGAGATATGTACACCGCCACTCTTTATCAAGATGAAACTCATAATGAAACCTTAACCTTCTCATCCAATGCAACCAAATCATTTTCAACCTATTTCTATAATACTTATATAAATTATTATTTGAATCAAATACGATATAATTTTACTTATACTACATTAAATTATAGAAGATGCAATAGATATAATGTTGGGTTCACTAATAATTATTTCAATATAAGTGTAAATTGTTTCAATTCCAGTTTTTATAATCCTCTTCAAAGAAATCTAATTACAGATTCCTCAGGTTCCAGAGCTATGTGGACAGATAAATCAGGTAATAAGTATTTTTTTGGTGGAGTAAATGGACGGCTTTTTATCAATAGCGACCTACTAAAACTTGTTGTTTCCGATAATAATGCTACGTTGATTAACCTCACCCCAACTATAATAACTTCTCCATGGCCAAGGGCAAGAACCTCAGCCGCGACATGGAGTGATAATTCAGATAATATGTTTTTGTTTGGTGGTAGTGGAGGTTTTAATTTTGATTCTAAATACAATGACCTATGGAGGTTGACTATTGGTGAAGATAATAAACCAATATGGACTAATTTAACACCTACTACACCAACTTCTCCATGGCCAGTTGCAAGAAGCGGAGCTACAACTTGGAGTGATAGTTATGGTAATATGTATTTGTTTGGAGGAGCAAATTATCCTAATTATTTCCAAGATTTATGGAAGTTAAGTGTATCTACGGATAATAGTGTTACTTGGACTAATTTAACCCCTACTACAATACCAGATTCATGGCCAGAATCAAGATATGGAGCCGCAACATGGAGTAATAATTCTGGTAATATGTATTTGTTTGGAGGAATATCTTCTTTGGTCAGACTAGATTTATGGAAGTTAAGTGTTTCCTCAGATAATAAGGTTACTTGGACTAATTTACTCCCTGCTGAAAGTTCTCCATGGCCAAGAGAAAGAGAAGGAGCTTCCTCATGGTGTGATAGTTCTGGTAATATGTATTTGTTCGGAGGTAATAATTACTATAATTATTATAATGATTTATGGAGTTTTAGTATTTCCGACAATAATACTGTTACTTGGAGTAATTTGACTCCCAACCCAATAGTAAATATTTGGCCAAGTACAGGAATAGGTTCACTTGGATGGAAGGATAGTTTAGGTAATATGTATTTATTTAGTGGTTATCGATATTTTATGTCTACCACTACAAGTTTATTTAAATTGAATGTTTCAACTGATACTCTACCAGTTGCAACATGGGAGAATGTTCCCTTAAAAGTAAAGCCACAATTCATTAGAAATTATGGTGTCTCATGGATTGATAAATATGGCAATGATTATTTGTTCGGTGGAGAAGATGGGTCATATAAAAGAGATTTATGGAAATTTTCTATTTTAAGTAATTCCTTTATTAATTTGACACCTGATACAATTCCAAATTCATGGCC
>CANGJN010000002.1 GCA_947454215.1 Neisseriaceae bacterium
GGTTTCTTATTGCTACTATGGCCTACTATTAACTCACTTTTTATAGCTAACAATGGTTTCCCCTCTCTAAGATTATTCTTAGTTTTTACATTAGGTGTATTTTTAACGAGAAGTGCTGGATGTGTTATTAATGATATAATGGATGTTAATTTTGATAAATTTGTTAAAAGAACTAGTAATAGAGTGCTGGTTTTAGAAAAAATTTCAATTAACAAAGCGCTAATTTTTTTTTTATTGTTGATTAGTGTGGCTTTTATAGTTTCTGCAATTTATTTAAAATTTATCACTATTTTACTTTGTATTCCTTCCTTAATTCTATTATCAACATATCCCTTGATGAAAAGATTTATACCAACACCACAATTATATTTAGGTGTGGCCTTCAGTCTTGGAATATTAATGGTTTTTATGGAAGTAAAAGGAAGTATATCTTTAATTTCTTTAGAACTTTTTTTAGCAAATGTGTTTTGGGTTTTTGGATATGATACTATTTATGCTTTATGTGATTTAGAAGATGATTTAAAGATCAATATTAAAAGTTCGGCAATTTTTCTTGGCAGATATGCAAATTTATTTATAATGTTCTCTTATATTTTTCATCTTATTTTTATGATTGTAGTTGGAGTATCATTGCACTATAATAAATATTTTTATTTAGGATTATTTATAGCAAGTATTCTGTTGTTTTATCAAATTATTCGGTTATTTAGAAAAGGTCATTCTGATTATTTTAATTTGTTTGTATTAAATAATTGGGTGGGAATGGCAGAATTATTTTTTACTATATTAGAGTTGTTATGAAAATCTATGTAAATGAAGAAAATTTTTTAAATATAATTCCTAAATCACCTGGAGTATATAAATTTTATGCTAAACAAAAAAATGAAGATTTATTACTTTATGTAGGGAAAGCTATAAATCTTTTTAATAGAGTAAAATCATATTTTAAAAATCAAAATTCTTTGTCATCAAGAATTAGTTTGATGGTGTCAAAAATTGATTTTATTGAAATTACTATCACAGATAATGAACTTTCAGCTTTGGTGATAGAACGGAATCTAATTCATAGTTTAAAACCTAAATATAATATTGTTTTCCGTGATGATAAAACTTACCCATTAATTAAAGTTACTAATCATAAATATCCTAGAGTAGAAGTTTATAGGGGTAAGGTAAATGAAAAAGATAAGTTTTTTGGTCCATTCCCAAATTCTGAAATAGTAAGATCGAATGTCGATTTGATTATAAAAATTTTTAAACTTCGCACCTGTTCGGACATTGAATTTGCAAATAGAGATAGACCCTGTGTTTTATATCAAATTAATCGATGTAGTGCACCATGTGTCAATTATATTTCTAATGAAGATTATCAAGAACAGGTAGATTTGGCAATTGATTTTTTAAACGGTACTTATGATAAAATAGCTAGAAATTTAGTTACTGTAATGAATAATTTTTCAGAGAAAAATGAGTTTGAAAAGTCTGCAGTAATTAGAGATAAACTTTTTATGATAAAAAAATTAAGAGACTCTCAAATAGTAAATAATTATAATCAACCTATTAATATAGATTTAGTTTTTATTGATAGTAATAGGAAAAATATATTTATATATCTTATAAGAGTTAGAAAAGGAATCTATGTTGGAGATAAGCACTTTGTTGTAGATAATAATGGAGAACTGATTGAAGAAGTATTTGATGAGTTTATAAGAGAAAATTATGGTTTTTTTAGCCAAGCAGATTTATTATATTGTAATAAAGAATTAGAGCAAGATTTTATTGATACCATTTATAAATTTTATAAAATTAAGATTATTACCAAACCAGATAGTACAATAAAACATTTAATGAATACAGGTAATGTAAATATTGATAAAATTAAAGAACAATATAATAAAAATAATGAATTAAAGCATGGATGTGATGAATTATGTAAATTATTAAATATTTCTTCTATAAATAGAATAGAATGTATTGATATTAGTCATAATCATGGGGATAATACTGTAGGGAGTTTAGTAGTTTATGAAAATGAAATTATAGATTCTAGTAAGTATAGAAAATATAATATAGATAAAGATGAATTAAACAATCAAGTAAATGGAAATGATTTATTGGCGATGAGGTTATTATTATCAAGAAGATTTAAAAATAGAAATATAGCTTTACCACAGTTGATTGTAGTTGATGGGGGAATTAATCAGTTAAATAATTTAAAAAAAATTCTTATTGACTTTGAATTGTGTGATAAAATTATTTCAATGGCTATTTTTAAGGGTAATAAAAGGAATCCAGAAAATGATAAATTGATTTTAGATAATGGAAAAATAATTGAATACAGCACAATGAACTATGCTTTTAAATTAATACAAAAATTAAGGGATGAAGCTCATAGATTTGCTATTGGTCATCATAGGGCAAGACAGATTAAAAAAATGACTACCTCCTATTTAGATGATATAAAAAGTATTGGTAAAAAAAAGAAAAACGCTCTGCTAGCTCAGTTTGGAAGTTCAAAAAATATCTCTAAAGCTAGTGTTGAAGAGTTAATGAAGATTCCTGGCATAGGCCAAGAAACCGCAGAAATAATATTTAATCATTTTCATTCAATGGAATAATATATGGCAAAATCAGTAACTCTTCCTACATTGTTAACTTGGTTAAGAATTTGTATTTTACCCATTATAGTTATTATATTTTATGTTCCAGATAGTGTTCTAGCAATGGATTCAAAGAATTTATTCTCTACGATAATATTTGCATTTGCTGCCTTAACTGATTATTTGGATGGATATTTAGCTAGACTATTAAAACAGGAAACCTCTTTCGGAGCGTTTCTTGATCCTGTGGCAGATAAGGCCATTGTAGTTGCGTGTTTAGTTATTCTTGTATATTTACAAAGAACATTTTGGTGGGGAGCTATTATAATAATAAGTAGAGAAATAGCTATATCTGCATTGCGAGAGTGGATGGTTCAATTAGGTAAAGTTAAAAATTTAGCAGTTGCCTATATTGGCAAAGTAAAAACAACAATACAAATGATATCGATAGGGTTACTTTTATTTGATTATCACGGGAAATATATAAATACAAATTATATTGGTAATATATTTATGGCTGTTGCTGTAGCAACAACTATTTTATCAATGTTATATTATTTAAAACAAGCACAAAAACAATTTAAAAATATAGATTAATATAAAGGTTTATCAGTTATGAGTACAAGAGATAATTCTACAAGCAATGGTAAAAATAACAAAAATGTTTTGGTTAATGAGAAAGTGGACAAGACCAGTATTAAAGATAAATCTTTAAAAAAAGAAAATTTGAGCAAAAAAGAACTAAATCGTAAAGAGTTAAATAAAGAAATATTAGAAAAAGTAGCCGCAAAAATTGATATGGTTAAGAATAATATTAAAGATATGTCTAATAAGGATAAAGTTTTGCCAACCAAGTCAATTGATGTTGAAAAAAATAATATAATTAGCTCTAAAAAAAATGTTGAAGTAGCAAAGGAAAAAGATCTTGCTAAAAATAAAAACTTACTTAAGCAAAATAAGATAAATGAAGTTGTCTCTATTGACCAAGAAATGGAGATTAAGGGAAATAAAAAGGAAGAATTCTTAAAAAATGATGAAACAAGTCCAAGTAAAAGAAAAAAAAAGCAAGATAAAAATAAAATATTAAATGAGATGGATGATGATTTTACAGGTGATGCCTTAGAGAGAAGTAAGAATAGAAGAGGTAAGTCTAAGAAAGTTATTAAAGAAGATCATGGACAAAATGTAAATAAATTGATTAAATTAGTTTACTCTGATTCTCCTAATTTAAGTCAAGATGATGCTTTAAAATTAGAAGATCAAAAAAAGAAGCTACGGTTTTTACTTAGCAAAGGGAAAGAGTTTGGTTATGTTACAGTAATAGAAATAAATGATAATTTGCCAGATCATATAGTTGATTCTGAGGTTATAGATCAAATAATCATAATGATTGAAACTATAGGTATAAAAGTTTATGAATATGAGCCAACTCAGGAGGAATTATTGTTGTCTGGAACTTCTTCAGCTACAGTGGAAGATGATGACTTTACCGTAGAAGAGGCTGAAAAAATATTAACAAGTACAACAGCAACTAATGAGTTTGGAAGAACAACTGATCCAGTTAGAATGTATATGAGGGAAATTGGTACATATGATTTACTAGACAAGAAGGATGAAACAGAGATTGCACGTCGATTAGAAGGAAGTGTAAGGTTAATGATATCAGCAATATCTGATTGTCCTAAAATCGTTAATCATATTTCGTTTATGTATAATGAGATTGTAGAAAATAGATTTAAGGTCGAACATTTAATTGATGAGTTTTTAGATGCAGAAGATGATTTTGATATAATGCAACATCATGATGATGATGTGCCTATTAAAATAGGTGATTTATCTGATGATTATAGTGATGAGCAATTATCTAATGAAGAAAGAGAAAAATTATTAATCAAAACGCATGAATTTTTTAAAGTATTTAATAAATTAGTTGATAAGCAAAATTATATCATAAAAAAATATACAACAGAATCCAAACAGTATTCTGATGTTTCAGAAGAAATTACAGTTCAACTTGAAAAAATAAGATTTACAAATAAACAAATAGAGTCTTTTTGTGATATATTAAGAACTGCTCATAAAGAAGTTAAGGTTCTTGAGAATGAAATATATGCTATTGCTGTTGATTTGATAAAAATTCCCGAAGATAAATTTAGAAAAACTTTTTTAAATGAAGAAACTAATTGGGCTCAAAATCATATTCCTAATAAAAAATATGTAGAATTATTTGATAAATTTAAATTTGATATTATTGAAAAACAAGAAAAAATCAAATTGGTAGAAGATGATCTAAAAATAAATGTTAACACCCTCAAAACTCTTTTTAAGCAATTACAGAAAGCAGAGAAAGAACAAAAAAAAGCCAGAACAGAAATGGTAGAATCAAATCTGAGGTTAGTTATTTCAATTGCTAAAAAGTATACCAATAAAGGGTTGCATTTTTTAGATTTAATTCAAGAGGGAAATATTGGGTTAATTAAAGCAATTGATAAATTTTTATATAGAAAAGGTTATAAATTCTCAACTTATGCTACTTGGTGGGTGAGACAGGCAATAACTAGAGCAATAGCAGATCAGGGTAGGACAATTAGAGTTCCTGTCCATATGATAGAGACTATTAATAAGATGAGTAAGGAGCATAGAAAATTAATTCAAGAGCAATCTGATGAACCACTAACAAAAGAATTAGCTAGAAGATTAGATATGACTGAGGATAAAGTACGTAAAATATATCAAATAGCAAGTGACTCTATTTCTATAGATGCACCAATTGGGGATGAAGATGATACAACATTTGGAGATTTTATTGAGGATAAAAACACACTAATTCCTTCTGAACACGGAATTAACTATAATCTAAAAAAAACAATTCAAGAGGTACTGGCAACTTTGTCACCTAGGGAGGCTAAAGTTTTGAGTATGAGGTTTGGTATTAGTACAGTTACAGACCATACTTTAGAGGAAGTAGGAAGGCAATTTGATGTTACAAGAGAAAGAATTCGTCAAATAGAGTCTAAAGCAATACGTAAATTAAGGCAACCTAGTAGAGCGGAAAAACTTAAAAGTTTTTTAGATAGTTTCAATGCACATGATATAAATACACAAGAACAGCATGAAGATGATGAGGATTTTGATGAAGATAATGATGAGTTAATTAATATAGACTATGATAATTATGATGAAGTTTATAAAGAAAATTTAGATTTGAATGAAGATGATTAATTTAATAGAAATGTTTTCTGAAGAATATATATGAAATAATATTATATCATAGATACCAAAAAACTTTTGCATTCTCACTTATTTTTTAGTAAAAATATCTATCATAAAATTATTATGTGATTATCATAGATACTTTATAATCAGGATTAAGGAGCGAAATAAAAAATTGATTGTGATTTGTTAATGGCAGATAAAATATTCGATTAATGTAACTATTATTAAATTCTACGAAATAGGAAAAAATTTTATAAGCCTATATAAGATTTAATCTTTCCAATAAATTATAAATTTTTTCATTAACTGATTTTATATTATCTAAAAGTTATAAATGTTAGTTATTAAATTCACTCTTAAATCAAATCTATTATTTTGAATATTAGTTATCTTTTTAAATCAAAAGTTTATAATATCGTTTATAATTTGAAATTTTTAAGTATGAATTAAATATGAATTTATGATGGAGCATAATGAAAAATAAGTTACACAACAGGCATATTCAAATGATTGCCCTAGGTGGCACAATAGGAACAGGTTTTTTCTTGGGAACATCTTCTGCTATTTTGACTACAGGACCGTCATTATTACTCTCTTATATTATTGGTGGGATCATAATGTATTTAGTCATAAGATCTCTTGGTGAAATGACAGTAGATAAACCAATATCAGGCTCTTATATTTATTATGCTTATAATTATATAAATGAATTGGCAGGTTTTTGTACAGGTTGGAATAGTTATATATTATTTATTTTAACATGTATGATTGAGGTTACGGCAGCAGCTACTTTATTAGATTATTGGTTTACTGTTCCACATTGGCTATCATGCTTATTTTTTTTAATGATCTTTGGATTAATTAATTTAATAACAGTTAGAATGGTTGGTGAGTTGGAGTTTTGGTTAGCAGGATTTAAAGTATTCGTAATAGTATTAATGATAGTTATAGGTGGGTATTTAATTTTTTTTGACCATGATATACGAAATATTGCAATAAAAAATGTTACAGATTATACCAATCCAGCAGTTTTTTTTAAACATGGTACTTCGGGATTTATTGCTTCATTAATTTTTGTATTAATATCATTTTGTGGCTCTGAGTTTATTAGTATTGCTGCTGGTGATTCAATAGATATCAGAAAAACTATACCAAAAGCAATCAATGGTGTAATGTTTAAAATAATGATTTTTTATGTGTTAACTATAGCTGTTATTCTTTTAATGCATAATTTTCATACTATTTCCAGTGATACTAATCCATTTACTGAGTCTTTTTCTAGAGTAGGATTTCATAAAACTGCTGCTTTTATAAATTTTTTAGCAATCGTTGCATCTTTATCAGCTTTAAATAGTAGCATTTATATTTCATCTAGATTATTGTCTCAAATATCTAAAAATAACCATGCTCCAAAGATTTTTTCTAATACAAACGATAGAAGTATTCCTTCATACTCAACTATAATGACAGTAATTTTTTCATTTATTATAGTAATATTTAATTTTATAGTTCCACATAAATTATTGATTTATCTATTTTCTATAGTAGTTATTTTTATTCTTTTGAGTTGGTTTATGATTTTGCTAACTCAATTTTATTTTAGGAAAATGAAAAAAATTAATAAGCAAGAAATATATTTTAAATCTATATTATTCCCCTATTCAAATATCATAATTATGGTAATCATAATTGGCTTAATTATCTCAATGTTATTTAGTAGTGATCAGCGAATGAGAGTTGGTGCTTATATGGTTCCATTTTGGTTGCTAACTTTATTTGGAGGATATTTTATAACTAAAAAAATATCCTCAATGAAAAACTTATGAAAGTAATTGTCGGGTTATCTGGTGGCGTAGATTCATCTGTAGCCGCCTATCTACTTAAAGAGTCAGGATATGATGTTTTAGGTATTTTTATGCAAAATTGGGAGGATGATAACAATGATAAGTATTGTTCTATTAAAGAAGATAGTATTGACGCAATATCAGTTGCGGATAAATTAGGTATAGATATAAATATTGTTAATTTTTCTAAGGAATATAAAACTCGGGTTTTTAAGTATTTTTTAGAGGAATATAATAATTATCGCACTCCCAATCCAGATGTTTTCTGTAACTCAGAAATAAAATTTAAATGCTTTTTAGATCACGCTATTTCATTGGGTGCAGATTATATTGCGACTGGGCATTATGTTGGAAAAGTAGATTATAATTTAGGACATATCTTATGCAAATCTAAAGATTTAAATAAAGATCAAAGTTATTTTTTATATAGGTTAAATCAAACACAAATTAAATACTCTATGTTTCCATTAAGTACGATTACTAAACCCGAGGTTAGAGAAATTGCAAGAAAATTAAATTTACCTAATGCAAATAAAAAAGATAGTACCGGTATTTGTTTTATCGGTGAAAGACCTTTTAGAGAATTTTTACAAAATTATTTTCCAAATAATAAAGGACCAATAATTAATGTTGATGGGAAAGTTTTGGGAGAACATATAGGTCTTATGTTTTATACAATAGGTCAAAGAAAAGGAATTGGAATAGGAGGGAATGGTGCACCATGGTTTGTTGCAAAAAAAGATATAGAGACTAATTCATTAGTTGTAGTTCAAGGTCATGATCATCCATTATTATATACTAAATTTTTATATGCGAATCAATTAAGTTTTTCACAAGGGTTGCCACAACCAGGAGAATATACTGCTAAAACTAGGTATAGAATGAATGATACGCCTTGTTTTTTAGATAAAATTGACGATGATAATATTAAGATTACTTTTTTTTCACCACAATGGGCCGTTACTCAAGGACAATCTGTGGTAATATATAAAAATAATTTATGTATGGGTGGTGGAATAATAAAGTAGAAAATTTAGTTAAATGAATGATATAATAAAAATATTCAAATTTTTAAAGAAAGAAAAAAATGAGTTTAAAAAATCAATATGTGTCTGATATAGATGATTTTTTAGTAAAGTTACATTCAAGTAATATTGAATTGAAAAATAAACAACAAAATAATCGTAGTACTTGGTGGGATAAAGAAGTGCTAGAATACGATGCAAAAATTGATGATTTAAAAAATTTAATTCAAAACTCTACCTATCCATATTTATAAAATAGTGATGTAATGAAAACAACTATAAATGAGAATTTATATCAGTATTTACTACAATTTGGAACTAGAGAACATCCTATTCTATCAGATTTAAGACTTTATACCTCTCAATTAGAAAATTTTAGAATGCAAATTCCACCAGATCAAGCTCAATTTATGATGCTATTAGCAAAAGTAATGAATGCTAAAAGATATTTAGAAATAGGTGTATTTACAGGTTATAGTACTCTTGCTATGGCTTTATCAATGGGAGATGACTCTTCAATAGTTGCATTAGAAAAAAATAATGAATATATTAATATAGCAATTAAATTTTGGGGAATGGCACAAGTCGTTGGTAAAATAAGGTTATTTATACAAGATGCAATGATCTCTTGTGAAGAGTTACTTCAAAATAATTATACTAATTATTTTGATATAGCATTTATTGATGCAGATAAAACTAACATATTACAATACTACGAATATTGTTTACAACTTATAAGGCCACATGGAATTATTTTGATAGATAATGTTTTATACCATGGTAAAGTTTTAGATAAAGATAAATGTGGGTTTGTAGAAAAAATTTGTGAGTTTAATGAATTTATTTATAATGATTGCCGTGTAGAAATTTCTATGATACCAATAGGAGATGGTCTAACACTTGCATTCAAAAAATAATATAATCATAGGAGAATATTTATGAGGCGTAAACAACAATTAAATAAATATGTAAATCAAATGAATGTTGTCCCCTATATAGATATTATGTTAGTATTGCTAGTTATTTTTATGGTAACTGCTCCACTTTTTGTACCAGGTGTAATAAATTTGCCCACAGTTGGTAGGGCGAATAAGATTGTGGAACTGCCAATTGAAATAAATATCAATAGTAATAAAGAATATTCTATTACGCAAAATAATAAAACCACAAATATTAAAAGTTTATCTCAATTGATTAATTTAATATCTACTATGACAGATAGTAATTCCTCGGTAGTTATTTCTGCGGATAAAGAAGTAAAATATAATATTGTGATTCAAGTTGTTGATAAATTGTATGCCAAAGGAATAAAAAAAGTTGCTTTAGTGGTTAAAGAAAAAAATGGACAAATTAAATAAATTTAATCTAGTAATATCGATTCTTATCCATATTATCTTAATTTATTATATTTTATTTATAAAAGATATAACTTTTTTAATTCCATCAAAGTCTGATGGAGTTGAAGTAAGTATAATACCATCTACATATTTATTAAAACATAGTAATCAAATTAAGGATAACTCTTATAATCCAAAAGTAACTCCTGAGCCTAAATACGATATACCTGATCAAACTAATCCTGATATAAAAATAAAACAAAAAAATAAAGTAATTAATAGTGAAGTAAAAGAAAATAAAAAACATAAGAGGTTATCTATTTATAACAAGAAGCATAATTTGATAAAAAAAAATTTACTTATACCTAAAGAAATTCCTAAGCCAGATTTGATACCAGAAAAAGAGATTAAAGATAAAACTTTAACTGAAGATAAACCCTTAACTGAAGATAAAATAATTAAAAACAACCCAGTATTATCTAATAAATCAGATAATTATCATGTTGTAAAAACTCCTAATATTCCTAAGAAATTAGATAAAGAACAACTGTCTGACTTAATAAGTAGTATTACCACAGGGGATGTTGCTAATAAAGAAAAAGGTGTTGTTATTGGTGGAAAAATAACAGGCACATCTAAAACAGATAATTTAATCTCAAATTATAGCGATAAAGTTATTAATAAAGTAAGACCTTATATACAATTACCAGAAAATATAAGTTCTGATGATGAGGTTTTAGTAACTGTTGAAATATTACCTAATTTGACAGTATATGATATAACTTTTATTGATTCTAATGATCTTAAAATAAATAAAAATATTAATTATAATAATGCTGTATTAACTGCTATAAAAAAAGCCTCACCATTTCCTCCATTACCTGATGGAGCCGCTTATGAAGATTATAGATTACTACATTTGACATTTAAACCTTAATTTTGGAGATATATAAATATGAAAATAAAAATTAAATTAACGATTATAACTTATTTAATTATAAATTTTGTAAATGCTGTACAAAATATAGAGATTGTTGGAGGAAGTACCTCAGGTCCTAAAATCGATATAGTCAATTTTATTAATGATCCTCAATCCGAAATGTCGAGTGTGGTTGCCAATGATTTGAAGATAACAGGTGAATTTAATGTATCTCTTCTTTTAGATGAAAAAGAAATGAAAGATGTTCCTCAGTATGTAGTAACTGGTTCTGTACTGCCTTCTTCTATTAACTGTAAACTATCAAGTAGAGAAATAAATGGGCAAAGTACTGTTTTGTTTGATAAAAATTATTTATATGAATCTTTAGTAAATAAAAGAAAAGCAATGCATTCTTGTAGTAATGATATTTATGAAAAAATAACTGGTAACCATGGTTCATTTACTTCAAAAATTGCATTTATTCTAAAAAATAATAATAAATATTCTATTGTTGTTTCAGATTATGATGGGTATAATCAAAAAACTATCTTGAGTACTGTGCATCCGATTATATCTTTGGCGTGGAGCCCAGATGCAAAGCAAATTTCATATACGTCCTTTGAATCGAATAAACCTACAGTGTATGTTCAAGACCTATATAATTCAAATAGATATTTAGAGTCTAATTTTAAAGGATCAAATTCATCTTCAGTGTTCACCAATGATGATAAAAATATCTTGTTAACTTTAACAAAAGATGGTGGTTCGCACATATATATGTTACCTAAACAGAAATTTTTTTCTGGTGAAACTGCTAAAAGTTTAATTAATTTTGGTACGATTGATACAGAAGCGTCTATATCTAAAGAAGGTAAAATAGTATTTACCTCTGATCATGATGGTGGTCCCCAAATTTTTATGACTAGTATAGATGGAGGTACTCCTGTTAGACTAACATTACAAAATGGTAATTATAATACCTCAGCAAAACTTTCGCATGATGGAAAAAAAATGGTGTTTGTAAATAGAACAGATGCAAGACAGTTAGAGGCTTATATAATGGATTTAGCCACAAAAACATCTTATCAAATTAGTTTTAAAACTACAATGGACCTATCTCCTAGTTTCTCTCCCAATGATAAATTAGTTTTATTTTCTAGTAATGGAGAAATGTATATTGTAAATACTTTAGGAACAATTCAAACTGAAGTTAGTAATATTAAAGGTGATATTATCGATCAATCATGGTCTCCAGTAAATTAAACTGAATTTCATTTGCTATATTTTAAATAATCATAAAAAATACTTGAAACAAATACATTGTGTATTTTATCCAAGAATAAATAGGTATAAATATCAGTTGTATTAAAATTTTAAAAATAAGGTTACTACTCAGCAACATATAACATATGGAGTTATTTGTAATATTAATGAATTAATAGGGTGATTATCAGATATATTAAATTTAAAAATGCTCTAATAATGTCGATATTTAAAATTAACTTGAAAATTTTCTAAAAGAATTATATAATAATATCAATGCATTAACTACTGCTGAGTAGTAACAAAAGAAGTTATTTTATTATTTAAAAGTATCTATCTTTATTAGGATTAATATGAAAATTAAAATAATTAAGATTTTAATGATGTTTTTAGTAAATAGTAGTTTATTGGCTTATATTAATGCAAATACAGATTTTGGTGGATTGCCAAAAGATTTAGTTAATCTTTATAATCAATTAATGGTTCTGGATATAAGTCCACCACATTCACGTTGCACAACTCTACCAATTTCACCAAATCAAGCAATTACAGCTTATCATTGTGTTTATCCTCTTCGTGTTAAAAATAATCAGTATTATAATTCTTATAAATTTATCCGTTTTTTAAGTCATCTTTTAATTAAGAAATATACGAATGAATTAGAATATTTTAAAAGTAGGTTTATTTTAAATCAAGATTTTACTATATTTTCAGGTTTAGATATAGATATAAACCCTGATCTTATTCCTGTTTTTTTTAATAAACAGCCTGAAGATATAGCTTTATTAACTATTAATGATACTAATAGATTAAATACTTTTACAGATTATATTAATAAAGATAAAATTGTAATTAATAAGGAAACCTATTGTAGTTATTTTGATAAAGATTGCAAAAATATAAAACCTGGTTATCATCTATATTTTTTTGGAATAAGACGTTCAACTCAAAAGGATCGTCTTTATTTACCTAAAGGTGCGAAAATATCGTCATATATAGCTGAATGGATAGACCTGCCTTTATTAACATGGGATATGGCTAGTGTTTTTAATATTTTTGAATCTTCTACACTAACATTAACTGTTTCTCATATTGAGGCAGAAAGCGGTGATTCAGGGGGACCAGTATTTATTTGTAATTATAATGTGAATATGAAAGAAGAAAATGAATGTAGATTGATTGCAGTTTTAAGTTCTGATAATATACTTTATACTTTTTTAACTCCTATATTTGCTTTGAAAAATTTAGAAGAAAAAAAAGTAAAACAAACTCCACCAGTATTTTTTTTAATAAATACATGTAAAGAATTCAATGATAGATATAATGCTGATGAATATGTTTATTTTTTCCTTGATAATAGATATTATCGATTCGGTAAGAGTTATAATCCTATGTACGATAGTGACAGCCTTAAACTAATTACTTATGATAAAGGTAAACAAAAAAATACAGGTTTAAATTTTAGAGAGTGTGAAAATAATAAATTATATTTTTCTAGTATAGAAAAAGGGGCAATGTTTACTCAATTAAATAAGTCTTTCTTTTATAAGAATACAACAACCTCTATGCCACCATCTAAATTTTATAAATGTTCAGACTTTGAGGATTTTATTAAGGATAAGGAAAGTGTATTATTTTATACATTTTATGCTTCTATCAATAATGAAAATGATTTTATACTAAGTTTTTACAAGTTTAGTAAAGTCGATAAAAGAATTTTGGTATTTAATGGTCTTAAACTAAGATGGGAAAAATCTGAAGATGACCTTAAATTTATTAAATGCTTTAAAAATATTGATAATTTAGCATATTTACAATTTATTGATAAAATAGGAAAGGTTAAGTTAATTCTATTAGGGACGATCCTTGTTTATGAGTACTAACCTATACAGGTTATTTAAAAAAAATTTCACCATATATAACTTATTTGGATTGAAATTCATTGTAAATGTAAGTATAGTTCAAGTCATAAAAGAATAATCTCTCATTTAATAAGTAAATATTAAAGATTAAAAACATTATTTCAAGAGTAAAAATTTTATTAAACCGATATTTAACACTTCTAATTTCATATTATAATGCAGTCTGGGAAATGGAATTTTTTTTTAAAGTTTTATTCATAATAAATAATGAAAACATCCCAATAAGAGCTCTAATGCATATAACAATAAAGATATTTTAGTAATATTAGTATTTTAAAATTTTTTGTGGTTTAATATGAAAATTAAAATAATAAAAATTTTAGTGATGTTTTTAGTAAATAGTAGTATATTTGCTTATATTAATGCAAATACAGATTTTAGTGGATTGCCAAAAGATTTGGTTGATCTTTA
>CANGJN010000003.1 GCA_947454215.1 Neisseriaceae bacterium
AAAATACGATTCCTCTACCTTGCAAAATGAAAAATATAAACCAGATGGAATTTATCATACAACAGATGACCAATATTTTCAAGTTATTAACTATCCTAAACGTAGGGTTATACACGAAATGTATCTTAAATCGGAAGATAATAAGGATCGGCTAACTTTTAGCGATCAAGAAAAAGTACCAGAGAGTGTACTTGGTCGTCTATTTTATAATTACACTCCAGATCAAAAAACAATATCAGAGTTAGATAAAAAACACCGTAAAATGTTATTAGTAGAAACAACAACTCTTAATCATTCAAATTACAACTTAGTTACTTATAGATTATCAAGGAGTACATCAGAAAATTTTATAAAAAAAGAAAATCGTGCTGATGGTGTTTATAGTACACAAGATAATAGATATTTTGAAGTGAAAAATAAGGTTATTCATGAACTTAAATTAAAAGATGAATCTAAAAATTTGTCTATGTACAAGAAAAAAACTATACTAACAGAGCAGAAACTTATTTCTTTATTTAGTAATTATGAACCATTAACATTCAATACCTTAAATACATATAGTAAAGATGTAGACCAAGTAGTTATTAATGAAGATGATAAAGAGAGTAATAATATTTATGGTATTAAAAACCCTAGTAATATCGAGGAAGATAAATATGATTTTATTCCAAACGATACTGTTTATTTAAATTTATGGGAATATAGTATAAACTCATTAGGTATTGTTGAGTTTAAATTAATTAAAATACTGAAATCTAAAGATTCCAAGGTTCCAAAACCCACAAAAACTAAAATAACTATACACGTTGAAAGAAACTCAAAGAATTATCTTCTAGATGCAGTTAAATCTGCGATCAATGAATTAAGTATTAACTATCGATAATTAAGGATTTATGTACCCTACTTTGAATATAATTTTAGTATTTATTAGTTATAACCATATATTTTATAATAAAATCTCTCAATCACAGAATAGAAGGAACTATTTTTCATTCAGAAAACCTATTAAAAAATAGAAGTTGTTTTAATCAGTTTCAACCTCTAACCACTTTATATCATAGAGGCTAATTTTTCGAAATGAAGCGTTTATAGTATAGAGACTTTTAAAAGTAAATTATAACTGAAATTATTCTCTATAACATTATATAAGTATATCAGTATATTAAAAGGTTTGTTCGACTCTCAGTAGCATTATACTTTGTTTAATAGATTATATTTGGTACTCATAAAAATTGGCAAATTTTTTTAATGCAATTAAAATTACTCAACTTAATATAAAGTTTCCAAACAAGTGAAAAGTATTGAGTAACCACTTATAAAAAGGTTAAAGTTATGAATAAAATTAGATTATTATTTATCAGTATTTTAGGCTGTATAAAATTAACTCACGCTAATCAAATTGACACAATTATTGATTTTGATAGTGATAAATATTTAGGAACTTGGTATGAATTTGCCAGATTACCGAATAGTTTTGAAAGAAAATGCACTTTACCAATAACTGCTACATACTCTGTCAACCCTGAAAATCAAGATCAAATTATTGTGACAAATCAATGTAACACAAAAGATAATTCTCCTAAAATAGCAACTGGTATTGCATATTTGCCCAAAAACTCTAATTTGGGTAAATTAAAAGTAACTTTTTTACCTAAATGGTTGAGATGGATGCCGTTTGCTTATGCTGATTATTGGATCTTATATACTGATTATGACCAAGTTGCGGTTGTTGCTACTCCAAATAAAAAATATTTATGGATATTAAGTCGCTCGAATGATTTAAAAAGTGATATTCTAGATAAGGCAATTCTAATTGTGAAGAATCAGGGGTTTAATATTGATAGAATGATTTTTAATTATAAAACTGATCAATAAATTAACATTTATCAAATCCAATTAGGTCGATCTCTTTTTTTCCAACTAAATAATTTATACTTATATTGCTTATAATAATTACGGTAACTTTGGATAACGGATTCAGTTTTACAATCCTCAGGCATAACACAAACTGGTGATAAATCAAGAATATTTAGTGTCTTTCCATATGCAACAATATTTTTATTGATAATTCTACTATCCGTGAGGGTGGTATAACTCAAATGCAGACGACCGTATCTATATATATACTCTTCATGTAACTCATAAGTATATGCGACTAACCATGAAAAATTATCATAGTTTTTGCTAACCCAAACACTACATGGATGATTGATATGCGACTTCTTATAAGGAACTGCAACTATATCTAATTTCTGTTGTAAATTAACATTAGTTATTACTGCTGTGCATAGCATTTGACAGTGTTCCAGTATCATTTTTACACAATGCTTATCAGCATGAAAAATTGCAGATTTTTTTATATCCTCATCAAGTATAAATATATTCATAAAACAGACTCTCAATCTAGTAAATTGGTTAATGTTGATTTTCATTACAATAAATTACAAATATATATTTGGTAAAGTAAAACCTGCATTCAATGTAATAAGCACCCAATAAAAAACTTTAAAGGAATTCATAAATAAAAATTTGCCGTTCTATCATTTTAACAGAAAATGAAAGTAAATTCAAAAAATCTAAAATCATCTCATATAAATCTAGATTTAGAAGTTCAAGATAATCAAATAATCGCACTATATATCAAAAGATAATAAACTCGACTACAAAAGGTGTTATAACTTTTTAAGTGGAAACTATTCAGTTGGAGGTTGATTTTAATTAATCTTATACTAGGATTATCTTCATCAGCAACTTTTACATAATTAAAAAATATTAAATTAATATCATAAGGTAAAAATAATTTTAAACCCACTATTAATAGTGATCTAACAAATTAAATATTGAATATTAACTCCACTTTACACGCCAGAAAATGTAGGAGCCAAATAAATCTGGTTTTCAATTTCTTAATTATTGAACAAAAAAGAAGTTTTGGAGTAAATCAAACTTTAAACTTTATAATGTTAACTCTGTTGCACTTAAATATTTTATATTTAACAATATACCTATCAATTTTAATCTAGTTACTCCTTGGAAAGGTTTAGTATTGAAAAATTTGTATACTCCATATCTTCATTACCTATTAAATGGAGAAACAAACCCGACAATAGAGTTTGTTGTAGCCTCCTTAAATGAAAGCATGAATAACGGCAATAGTTGTTTAGATATCAACAATTTTGTGAACGAAAATAATTTAAATATGAATGAAGTTATATACAATATTTGTCAAAGTAGCTTTGTAGTTAAAGTTAATTTCTCAATAGAAATTGAAGAAATCCCTAATATTCCAATCTTACTTGTTGAATTTAAAGATAATTATTTATTATATATCAATAGATATTTCTACTATGAAAAGCATATAGTTAGGAATATTAATTTACTTAATTGTAAAACTCAACCAATAAATACAACAGACCTACTTTTTCAAAAAATATCCTTTGTTAAACAAACCCTATCATCTTTATCAACCAATAAATCATTTCCAAACCATGACCAATTGGATTCAATTATATCAAGTTTATCAAGAAAATTTAGTATTATAACTGGGGGACCTGGAACTGGGAAAACAACCTCTGTATTCTTCTTACTTTGGTCTTTTCAACAAATGTACGGAGATAATATTTCACTTAATATTTGTGCTCCAACAGGAAAGGCCTCAAAAAGGATTAAAGAGTCACTCCTATTTAATATCAATTCTTTTGCAAATATCACAGGATTAGAGGTAAACAATCTTTTACAAATAATAAATAAAACCGATATATTTGGAACAATTCATAAAACTTTAGGAGTTATTTTAAATAATATATATTTTAGACATAATGCTTCAAAAAAATTAGCTATTGATATACTTTTTATTGATGAATCTTCAATGATAGGACTTCCTGTATTTTATAAATTAATTGATGCTATCGATAGTGAGACAATAAAACATATTATTTTTTTAGGTGATTCAAATCAATTATCTTCAGTAGAAGAGGGTTATGTTTTTAGTTCATTAGTCAATAATGCTAAAAATAGTGATTATTTAAATGAATTAAAAATAAGCAATCGTAACAAAGGAGATATAGCAAAATTTTCTAATGCAATATTATATAATAAAATTGCTGATATTAAATCTATATTAACGAATAGTTCTGAAATTCAAATTTTACCGCCTTCATTATATCAAATTATTAATAATTCACTAGATAAAAATTCGAATTTTATCAAACTAGTAGAATGTGCCAATAATTTTGATCAATCCTCATATGAACAATTATTTTCTTTGCTTACAGATAGCACTATACTATGTATGACTAATGTTGGTTATTTAGGCACCAAATCATTAAATTATCAAATTGAAGCTAGGATAAAAAATATTTATAAATTTAATACCTTATGGTATCCTGGAAGAATAATAATTATTTTAGAAAATGACTCTTCTGAAAAAAATTTATCTCAAAGATTATATAATGGTGACATAGGTGTATGTGTTATGCGAAACAAAAAACCAAGTATTTATTTTGATGAAGGAAGATCATTTATTCCTGAAAGACTACCTAAGTATGATTTAGCATTTGCGATCTCAATTCATAAATCTCAAGGTTCTGAATATGATAATGTTTCAATTGTAATTCCGAATAATTATAATAAAATACTGCGTAAAGAACTTGTTTACACAGCTATTACTCGCACCAAAAAATTAGTAAAGATTTACTCCAATCCTGATACTTTAATAAAAGCAATTAATATAGATGGAAAGAGAATCTCTGGATTACAATATTTATTAGAGAACTAGATTATGGCTTTATATTTTAAAACTAAAATTACTACCAATCTAAAATCGCAGGAATTGATTGCAGATTTATTATTTGACATATATAATTCTAAACATAAAAACCTTTTTAACCGTGTAAAGATAATTGTTGCCAATAATACTATGGCAGAATGGATTAAATATAGGATCACAGATTTATATAATATTTGTGCTAACTTAGATTTTTTAATTTATCCAGAAGTATTTATTACTAGTGTCTATGTTGAAAACAACCCTTTCCATAAACTTTTTGATTTCGAAAAAGCAACATTTATTATATTTAATTTTTTTAATAACCGAATAATTTACGATGATCAACTTTATCACAATTTAAAAACATTTATTTTTGATAAAAATAATAATCTGCAAATTTATAGAGTATATCAACTTTCACTGCAATTAAAAAAAATTTTTTTTGAATATTTATTTTTAAGAACTGAAGAACTTTTAAATGGAACATTGTGGTCAATTAGTGAGGCTAAATGGCAAGAGCAAGTATGGAATTATTTGATGAGTGAAATAAGTTCTCGAGGAGAAAAAACTTACTTAGATATATTTAAATACTATATGAACTCTAATAATACTTTTAATGCTCCCAAAGAATTATTTATATTCAATTTACCAAGTGTATATCCTTCGCAACTTAAAATTTTGCTAAAAATGAGTAAATACATCGACATTCATTGGTACTATTCTCCAATTAGTGAGGGTTACTATGGTGACTTGTTATCGCCGTTAGCTAGGATTAAATTAGAAAAAAAAATAATGGGATATCCCAATTTAAATATTGATGATTTATATTTGATAGATGGAAATCCTCTAGTTGCAGATCTAGGTGGCCAGTCAAGAGAGTTCATAGAGTTATTATTAAATAATGGAATAGAAATCGACTTCTTAAATAATAATAACCCCAATAATTTCCCTAAAACAATGTTAGATATTATAAAAGATGATATTCTTAAAATAAAATACCGCTTAGATTCGCAATTAAGACTCAATAAAAACTCAGATTTTTATGCCGACCCAATCAATATATCGGATAAGTCTACTATTAAAATAAATATTTGTTACAATAAAATGAGAGAAGTACAAGTAATGTTTAATACTATAGCAGACATTTTAAATCAAGACAATTCTTTAAAATTAAATGATATTCTTATTACCGCACCAAACATAGATGACTATGCCACCTACATTGAGGCAGTTTTTAATAATGAGTATGTTGAAAGTGTTTTTTTAGAACAGAAGAAAATTCCTTATACTATAAACGGAGTAAAAAAATATACTAAGATTAGTATTTTTGAAAGCATTGAATTATTATTTAGTGTTCCTTATCATACACCTATTACTTTTTTAATTACTGTTATTTCTGATACAAATATCATGAAAAACTTACAGTTAAGTAATCAAGATATTGAACTAATAACTATGTGGGCCTCAGAGAACAATGTTCATTTTGGTTATGCTAAAGATGATTATCATAAACTAGGATATCAAGATAATGATATTTATAGTTTAAAAAGATTTATAATTAATTTAACGTATGGATTATTTATCCCTAATGAAATTAGTAAGAAAGCAAATTATTTACCTATAATTACTTTAGATGACACCTATGTTCCATATGATAATTTAGAGTTCTCTGATACAGAGTTATTAAATAAATTAGTAAAAATTATCGATATTATTATATCTATTCGTGACTTTTTATATATTGACGAAGTAACTGTTACAACTAGAGATTTAAATGATTTTAAAACTTTATTAATCGACATAAAAGAGAGTATTTTTTCTATTGAGCAAGATCAATTTTATTTAGATGAACTAATTGCATCAATTAATGAGTCTAATTTGCCTATTAATAGATTAATAATTTTAAACATGATAAATGAGTTTGGTAAAACAAGTAAAACAAATTCTTTATTTTCAGGAAACCTACAGTTTTCATCAATGCAAGATGTTAGAGGGGTACCATTTAAAGTGGTTTATATTATGGGGATGGAAAATGGAAAATTTCCTCGCATACATACTCCCAACAAATTAAGTATTTTATCCAATTATTGGTATATAGCAGATCGTAATTACAATTTAGAGGATAAACAAAATTTTCTTGAATTAGTTATGATGGCTAAGAGTAAACTAATTATTAGTTACGTTGGAATAAATGAAAAAAATAACAATAATTTAGATCCAAATCCAATGCTTAATTTATTTTTTGAAGTTATTGCAAATAGTTTTGGTAAAGACTCCTTAGATTCAATTATGACTAAGCATTCTTTACATCCTTTTTATAATAATTTAAGCAGAAATTATTCTGGATATTGGAAACAATTATCCGGTAAAGTTACCAATTCAACGTTTAGAAATAAATGGAGTTTTAATCATCCTATAAACTCATCAAATGATGAATTAAATATTTGTGCAGATGTTCTTATAAAAACATTATTATATACCAACTGTAATTTATATCATAAATTACAGATATCTAGTTATAAAAATTTAGAAGTTTGTGATGATGAGAGTTTTGAGTTTTCAAATAGAAATATTTCTAAATTAATGTTTAAAGAATTGCAAAAATTAAATTTAAATTCACAACTTATCTTGAAACTAAAGACACAAATAATAGAATATATGTCATCTAAAGGAATAGTTTCCTCAGGTAAATTTGGTAAAGATCAATCTTTATCATATTTAAAAGTATTTGATATATTTTTGCAATATAATAACCATAAAGATATAGTAATAGAATATATTAATCAAGAATTAAACATCCAAATAACGCAAAAATATTCTCTTGCTTCTAATGGTATTTTATACATTTTTAATGATTTAAACAATATTCGAGATGAGTTTCATAAAGAATCTTATGATGCGGCAATGTATGCAAAAATATTGGTATATTGGTCTTTAATTAATCACCCTAAAACTATAATTTATGATGAACAAAGAAATATAATCGCTAAACCTAAAATCATAGTAAATTTAATTAATTTAAAAGGTGAAATTCAAGAATTAGAGTTTGGAATGAATTGTACTTCAGAGGTATTATTAAATAAAATTATTAACTACTATATAAATAGTTTAAATCATCCAACACTGTTTCATAAGAAAGCCATTCAATCTTATGACAAATCAAAAAAACCTCAGCAGATATATCAGGAATTACTAAAAACTTATAATAATTATGATTTAGAAAAATTAAAGTCAGATCCAATCTGGAGTAGTCTCATAAATAATTATGAGTCATTATTAGATAATCCAAATTTTACAAATCCTTTGCTAAATCTTGTTGAAATTTTTAATTCCATTATAATATTTTAATAAAGTAATATTATGTCAAATTATCATCCTTTAAATGAAATTACTTTTAATTCATTAACGGAAACATGTGCAATAGAAGCAAGTGCCGGAACAGGTAAGACTTGGACTATTGAAAGATTGTATATTAAATCATTATTAGACAGGGCAAATCTTAATTTAGAAAACATCCTTGTTGTAACCTTCACTAATAATGCTGCCAATGAACTAAAAATAAGAATTATTCGACAAATTAATGAAACCATTAATCACCTTATTAAATTTAAGAATAATAATCAAAATAATCCTGATGATCCTTTTATTAAAGATCTGCTACACACTAGAGATTCAAATACAATAATTAATGATATTACTGTATTAACTCGAGCAAAGCAATCCTATGACCGTATATCTATCTTTACTATACATGGATTTTGTTCTAATATTATTAAAGACTTTCAGACAGAATTTAACATTAATACGCCCATACAAATAACCTCAAGTCATGATGAAATACTCTTAAGACTAATTAAATCATTCTATAAAGAGCGAATACTTGATAATAAAATATTTTCAAACGACTTATGGAAGGTAACAAAAAATATTGATAATTTATTTGAAACTGATTTTGAAACCACTATAATTGAAAAATTATTAGCCAAACTTCCCAAAAACCTATTTATAATTGAAAATGGTATTTCTAAATTAGCTTATTCCAATATTTCAAAATATAATTTAGAAGTTTTACGGGAAGATCTCCAACTGACTCCTGAAAATATTAATAGTGTTAATTTACCTGATGAATTATCCAATAAGAAAAGGTTAACTAAAGATGAAATAAATACAATTAATAAGAAAAGAAAGATCTACTTTTTAAAAGTTTTATTAAGTGAGTTAATTGTATATATCTCTAATAAATTTGATGATTATAGAAAACTTGGAAATAGAATTAATTATGATGAATTAATTCAAATAGTCTCCAGTGAGATAAAGGTAAATAAAGAACTTTCTCAAAAAATATTTAAGTTATATCCAATTGCTTTTATCGATGAGTTTCAAGATACTGACTCTAATCAATGGGAAATTTTTAAATCTTTATATTCAATATCGGAAAATTCAACCAGAGGTCATTTGATAGTGGTAGGCGACCCTAAACAGGCAATATATAGATTTAGAGGGGCGGATATCAATACCTATTTTATGGCAATTAAACAAATTAATAAAATTAAATTTCTATCTGAAAATAGAAGATCTCATCCTCATATTTTAAATTTTATCAATCATATTTTTAATCCCAATTACCAAACTCATAATAGTGCTTTTTTAGGGGATGGAATTCAATATCAAAAAATTACTGCTAAAGTTGATTTAGCAAAGTTAACTGAAATTCCTGATAGTAAAGATCTTAATCTATTAGCACAAAAACTATCAATTAATCATAATTTTTATAATGACCATGTTCATATCGTTTCAATAAATAATCAACCAGATTGTACTAAAGAAGAAGCAATAGTACGTGCTTTAACTTTTGAGATATTAGCACTATTAACCTCCAATGAAAAATTAAATGCTAAAATTGCAATTTTAGTTTGTAAAAACTATCAAGCCACAATAATTGTTGAATATTTAAAAAAATATGGAATCAAGTCAGTTGAACTTAAATTAAGCAATATTTATACTACTAATACAGCACAACAATTATGGAATATTTTAGACTCTATCAAAGACTTAAGTAAGAAAAAGAAGTTTAATCTCGCTATATCTGGAGATATATTTAATTTTGATTTGTCTAAGTTACTGTTTCAAGAACAACATCAAATTGAACTTGAATCGTTATACCAAAATTTCTATTCCTATAAACATATTTTTGAACAAAAAGGAATTTTATCTTTAATTTATAAAATTATTGAACATATATCATCTAAAATAACTCATGGAATAACCAATCGTGAATTATCAAATTTAACCCAACTAGGAGAGTTGTTAAACAAAAAAAGTAAGCAACTCCATAATCCTTATGATATTTTACCTTGGTTTAAAAATAAAATTGAAGAATGCAAAAATAAAACAAATTTAGATATAAGTGATAATGATGATGAAGAAATTATTCGTTTAGATAATGATGATGAACAAATTGTGGTTATGACTCAGCATACTGCTAAGGGTTTAGAATATGAAATTTTATTTTGCCCTTTTTTTAATAACGACAGTGTATTAAATAATAATCAAAATAAATTACCACTTTTTATTTCATATCAAAATAATAAACAGCAAGTTTATGAGTTAATAGATGATGAAGAGTTAGCCAATAAAATTATCAAAAGTAATAATAGTGAAATTCATAGATTAAATTATGTCACTTTAACAAGAGCGAAAAGTAGAATATACATTTATTTGAGCGAAACAACCAAGACTAAAACTAATCCAATAAAATATTTTCATAAAGCAAATACCAATAAAATAGATGAACTATTTGGCTATATAAAATCTGACCCTAATGATATGAGCCATATGATATTTAATTATCCATTATTTTTTACTAACCCAGAACAGGCAATAAAGGAAGAGTTCAAAGTGTTACTTCCTAGTGTTGTTTCCTATAAAAGAAATGTAACAATAAATGATTTAGATAAACTAAATTTAAATTTAACTAATACGATAGAAAATAAAACATCTATCGAAATGAATTACTTGTCAGATCTATCACTATTAAACACTACCTTCACTAGACAAAGTTATTCATCCATAACAAGCAACTTAAATAATGATATAGATAATGAAAAAGACTATTTTAAAAGTAACGATGAAAATAATTATAATAATGAATATACTTATGAAATTTTAAATTCACCAGAACTAAAAGGAGCAAAATTTGGTCTACTTTTCCACGAGTTATGTGAAAATTATCCTTTAAATGTTAATAATACAAATTTAATTTTAAATAAACATAGTATAAATATAGATTTCGTTAATGACTATATAAATATTATAAATGAGGCATTAAATTACAAATTAGGACCACTAAATTTATCCATAAGTAGTATTGATAATAAAATCCATGAACTAGAGTTTAATTTAAAAATTAAAAATAATATTAATATTTCGGAATTAGTAGCTAATTTATTGATAAAATATTATGGAGAAACCCATCCATTTTCAATATCATGCAAGGAATTAAAAACTATTGATAGTGGCTATTTAAAAGGATATATAGATCTATTTTTTTTTGCAAATGATAAATTCTGGATTTTAGATTATAAAACTAATGAATTAAATAACTACTCAAATTGTAATTCACCTATATCTACAACCAATGAAATACTATTATCCATGGCAGAAAATCATTATTATTTACAATATTTAATATATTTAGTTGCCGTTAAAAGGTATTTAGAACAATTTATTAATATCGAGGATAGTTCCTCTATATTAGGAGGTGCCATTTATTTTTATGTAAAGGGGGTATATGTTACAAATAAACAATTATCAGGAGGTATATACTTTGATGATTGTTGCCAAAGTTTAATTTCAGACTTAGATCAGTTATTTCTTTAACTATTTTTGCATATATTCATATTAAATTTAAAACTAACTTATAATTAAAGAAATATGAGAGTTTTCAAACTCATCTTTATTTTTTATGCTAAAATATATATATACCTTTAATTAAATCTAAGATTCAACCGTTATAAAATTTAACATCAAAGAGATTATTTTATATGAGAATAAAAAATCTTAATATTAAATACAACAAGAGTTTAATGTTTAAATAGTTATTTTTATTTAAAAGTGGTATACTTAGATATATAATTAATTTTAATAAAGTATTATTCAGGAGGAAAAAATGAAAAAAATTATTTTGCTATTATTGTATACCAATATTTATTCATTAACTGGTTATAATGAAAATGGCATTAACTATCGTTATAATAAAACTGGTTTATCCCAGTTACTTAACCAAACTTTTTTATTAACATTATCAGAAAGTGGTAAAAATAGTAAACGTATGCCTATGTTTTGTATGGGTATTTTAGAGGAATCTAGCATTATTTACCCCAAACAATGTGAAACTACAATGAAAGGTAAAGAGATAAGGACTTTTGATAAAGCTACCGCACAAAACTATTCAAACTTGACTAGTTCATTGTCCAGTAACACAAAATTTAGCGTTAATGATCAAGATCAACATTTAATAGATATTGGAAAGTCACTGTTTGTAGACAAACCAATAAAGTTAAATTCATCAATTCCAAAGGATAAAGCTAATTTTGTTAAAGAGCAATCCTTAGAAAAGATATTTAGCAGTTCTTGTGCAAACCCAGTTCCAAATGCTGAGAGTTCAACTAGTGAAAATGACTGTCAGTCTCTATTAGAACCATCAGTAGATCAAGATGGCAAACCAAAATTTGTATTTTTTCTGTTATTATACAATCAAAAAATTTTTCTTTATGACATAAGTAGAGTTGTTTATAATAAAGAAACAAATTTATTTTCAGTTTCTGCAGACAATTTTCCACAGGCTGGAATATCTTATTTAGGAGCTCCACTTGTTGCCTGTACTAGCAACTTAAAATTTTGTGCATTTATGGGCTTATACACTTCTTTTGGAAATAATGGTGTTTATTTTACTCCAATTTCTATCGGTTCAAAAGTTTCTGTAGATAGTCATGTTAAGCAAGAAGTTAAACTTGATTATAAAAAAACTGCTTTATACACTTATTTAAATCAAACTTTTTTATTAACATTAAGCCAAAATACGAAAATTAAAAGAGGTAATAATTTAACTAACCGCTGTATGGGATTTCTATATGAAAAAAGTATTGTTTTTCCAAAAAGTTGCTTAATTTATAGCAAAGAAGAGCAAGACATTGAATTTAACAGAGCTACTGCACAGAATTTTTCAAATTTAACTTCCGTTCTATCTAAGAAAACAACTATTAATTTCGAAGGCAAAGATAAGGACTCAACAGTAACAATAGGGGATGAAGTTTTTATAAAAAAACCAATTCCACTAAATTCATCGATTCCAAAAAGTGACACTGATTTTTTTAATCAAAACAATTTAGATACTTATTTTACGAGTACTTGTAATTTTTCACCAAACTCCGATTGTAATAAATATCTTACTCCAGTAACATCAGTTAATGGAGGAGGATCACACCCATTAATATTTTTTCTACTCTTATATAATAAAAAGCCTTATTTTGAAAAAATAGATAAACTTAACTATAATATTGAGAAGAAAGTTTATATAATTAATAAAAAATATATTTTACCTTCAGAATATAGTTATTTAGGCGCGGTACTTATTGCATGTATAAACTACACATATAAAGCTTGTAAGTTTATGGGAACATACATTGGAAATAACAAAATAGATGGTACCCCTATTTTTAATGCTATTAATTTAGCATCTCAATCATCTACTTCCTTAGAGGATAGCAATGAATTATATTTTTCAACTGAAAGCATTCCCTTCTCTAAGGAGAGTAGAGGCTCATCTGGTTCTAGTCAAGGATCTGCTTCCTTAGAGGAGAGCGGTGGTTCATCTGGTTCTAGTCAAGAACCTACTTCCTTAGAGGATAGTGTTGGTTCAACTGATTCTATTCAAGAATCTACTTCCTTAGAGAATAGTGTTGGTTCATCTGGTTCTAATCAATAATCTACTTCTTAGAAGATAGTAGAGAACTATATAAATCTTGTAACCATTAAATATAATACTTATTTCGTATATTCATAAAGTTTCAAGTAAAAGTAAAATAGTAAAATCATTATTAATAAATCACATTAAAAATTAGTGAAATTATATATTTTTTCTAACTTTGATTAACTATTAATAATGATTTTTAACTAATTATATTTTAAGCAACGGGCTATTTTTTCTAA
>CANGJN010000004.1 GCA_947454215.1 Neisseriaceae bacterium
AAGATGTATGTGAACGATTACTAAATAATTTTATTTTCAATTTTTTAGTTATTTTAGGTACTTTAGTATCAAAAATATTGTTTAAATTAATTAAAATTTACTATACTTAATAGAGATAAAATTATAAATTATTTACCTAGTTAGTATTTAAATCATTGATATCACTTTAATTATCTTTTAAATTTGCTATATACGATAAACTAAAAACATAATGAATATGCATTACTAAAATATTATTAATTATTTAACATTCTAATAATAATTTAGAAATAGAAGGTTCAATATTAAATTATTAGATTTTATCTATTTGATTAATTTAAAATGCTTTCTACTCCAATCAATATTATTAAATATTTTGCTAAGCAACATTTCAGCTCTATGTCGTATATCCTTTGATGTTAATTTATAATTAGGATTAAGTATCAATTCTTTCTCAGCCTCCAAAATTAACCATTCTTTAATTATCTCAGGATGAGTTCCAGTAAATTTTTTTATAATATATGGATCTATATTGCCATAAGTATAAAATTCCCCTTCAAGATTATTCCAATATTTTTCAACACGTTTATTTTTTTCATTCATACTATGAACACTTCTTACGTGACCATAATGATAAATATGAGAATCAATTAATGCCGCTCTTGGATATCTTCCTTTTTTATTTTTATCCATTACCACCCAAAATAATCCGTCAGGTGCCCAAGATCTTATAGTATTCCTAATAATTCTTGGTGCTCTTCTATACCACTTTGGAGAACTAACTATCCAATTCTTAGCACCATAAAAATGATAATAATCAAATACTAAAGCTTCTATTTTGTGATTATGCAGATATTGATACATTTTATTTCTTATATTCTCATAATCATTCTCATGAATTATCTCATCACACTCTAAATAAAAACACCAATCACCCGTACAATTATACTGTGCTATCATTTTTTGCTGAGCATAAACAAACCCTCTATCAACCATATTTTCATTCCATGTGGTTAATATTATTTTTAAATTTGGATTATTTATTTTTGTAAGATTTTCAATAGTATGATCCTCACTTTTACCTACAGCAACCACTACCTCATCACAAACATTAAGTAAAGACTTAATGCTTTGTAAAAAAGGATATCCCAATAAATTACCATTACGAATAAAGGTAAATCCACTAACTTTCATACCAAATACCTCTCCTTATATAGAAGATATACAATAATTACTAAGAACTATATAAAATTTTATTTACAGCTATATTGGAATAATTTTGATTTATTCAATTGACATTATCTTTTAGCCTCTTACTCTTCAGATATAAATATTAATCAAGTACTTATAACAAGTGCAAGGTATTATAGAGAAAATCACAATAATATTTTAAACTAAAGATTTAAAACAATAACTACAAAGATTAACTCTACAAAGTAATTATTATTTAGCAGTAGTAATTAGATTTATATTATTGATTTTTTTATATAAACTATTTAAGTTACTTAATCGAATTTTTACAAATATAGTGTAGATAAAATCTTGAGTTATATTTCCAAATCTAAGTATGCAAAATAGCTATATAATCCATAAGCCATTTAAATCCTGTGTACTACGTACACCAAATAAATAAACATTACCTATTTGATCCTTCCACACTAAAGGATTAGATCTAACTGTAGGTAATGTGGCGATACATGAAGATGAAGTACATAATTGTGACCACAGACCTGTTGCTATATTATACCTCCATAAATCATTTAGATTTACTCCATTATTTCCTCCAAATATATACGCATTTCCATTTCCATCTGTCCAAGCAACACTTCCAGACCTAGCTATTGGTAATGTGGAGATACATAATGATGAAGTACATAATTGTGACCACAGACCTGTTGCTATATTATACCTCCATAAATCATTTAGATTTACTCCATTATTTCCTCCAAATATATACGCATTTCCACTATTATCTGTCCAAGATACACTTCCAGATCTAGCCGTAGGTAATGTGGCGATACATGAAGATGAGGTACATAATTGTGACCATGCCCCTTTTGCTATATTATACCTCCATAAATCATTTAGATTTACTCCATTATTTCCTCCAAATATATACGCATTCCCACTATTATCTGTCCAAGATACACTTAGCTGTCTTGCAACTGGTGCACATAAAGAACATAACTCTATCCATTTATTTGAGGATATATTGTATTGCAATAAATCATTTAAATAACCACTACTAGCCAAACCACCAAATAAATAAGAATTTCCATTATTGTCTGTCCATGAAACACCACCAGACCTTATTGAAGGTAAACTATTTGAACAAGGATTACATAATTGATGCCATGTTCCTGAACTTTGTAAAGAAACTTCAGGAGAGTATTTCCATAAATCATTTAAATAACCGAATCCACTGCCAGAAAAGACATAGCCATTGCCATCAGGATCACTCCATGCAACGGCATCATTTCTTCCAAATGGAAGACAAGAAGAACACAACTCTACCCATGTTCCAGCAGAAATATCGTATTCCCATAAATCATTTAAATCATTAGTACCATTAAAACCACCATATACATAGGCTTTACCACTCTTATCTATCCAGGCAACACCATATGCTCCTGCTGGTGGTCCACATGAAGAACATATTTCAACCCATAATCCTAAGGTTTTATCTGTCGATGATGGTTTATATTTCCATAAATCATTTAAATACCTAAACTGATTATCTTTATCAACTCCATAACCTCCAAAAATATAACCATTGCCATCATTATCTCTCCATGAAACAGAGCCCCACCTTAATGGAACTTTAGAACAATAACTGCATAATTGTGTCCATAATCCTAATGTTCCAGTTTTACTTGATGGAGTATATATCCAGAAATCATTAAGAGGATAACCCTTACTGCCACTAAATATATATACATTACCATCTCTATCTGTCCAAGAAGTACTGGAAACTCTGCCTTCTGGTCCGCAGGTCGAACATAATTGTATCCATTTCCATTACTATCTACCCATGTTAGACCAAGTTTTCTTGGCGATGGCAAATCACCAGTTATATTTATTAATGTCCATTGTGTCGTTTTTATATCATATCTCCATAGGTCATTATAATAAACTATATTTCCATTCCAATCAACTCTAAAACCACCAAATATATAAGCATTTCCATTCTTATCTGTCCATGAAGATGTAGAACTTCTTACTGGAATTGGTTGTGAATTAATCTGCTTAAAGACAGAAGTTATACAATTAATAGATAAATTTAAGTTACTAGTTATTACCCCTGTTAATGGAACATTGTTCTGACATTTTTTATAATCTATACCAGTATAATTATAATCTAAATTTATAGTATAAGGATTATTTAAAGACAACAACTTAGGAAACGATTGAGTTGACAATGAGTTAGTAAGTGTTATTGAATTATTAAACTGCAATAAAGTTGCTATCATTGTCTCATTTTGATTTAAACCGTTAGTGCTAATTGTAATACTATATTTATCTTGACAAACTATTTCAATCTTTACATCTTGCATGAATACATAACCATTACTAGCTGTAGTTAATGGAATAGAGCATGATAAAGAGTTATCAGAAACTTGTAATGATAAAGAATACATATGTCTTGTGTTATCATTTACCTGATTTGGAAAAATAAAGTTTCCTACACTTGATATTTGTACGTCTCCAAAATTACCACTAGTATCAGTAACTGTTAATTTCCTGCCATGAAAACTAAAAGTTGTATCACTTGGACTTAATGATACAACTCCAGTAATTTTATAAGCAAATAATAGTTTACTAAATAATATAGTAAAAATATATAACATTAATTTTAACATAAACAATCCCCTCTAATTGTTCATTAAAAATGTAATTCTTAAACAAAATTTTATTAATACCATAAAATAATTAAATATCAGTAAATCACTAAGTACTTCTTAGTGTTAGTGCAATTTAAAAGAAAAATAAATAATAAACTATCTAGACTTATAGTTTAGAAACACCCCCACGTACATGGGGAAGACTTCGCTGGTATAACGTATATCGCATGTATTTACATTTTTAAATTTTATTATAAAAATTTGAAGTTGAATATAGAAACTTATCTAAATTTAATAAACCATCTTTATTAAGTAATAACACACTAATTTATATATTATCTTAATAAATAAAAAACTAAAGATTGATAAACAACCAATTCAACTATGAATTGGCATTAATATTTCTATATATTAATTTCCCTTTTTTTTTGGAGCCACTACCATTACTGCATTACGACCATCTATTTTAGGAAGTTGTTCAACAACTGTTTCATTTATTAAATCATTTTTTGCTTTTTCTAGATAATTTAAGCCTAACTCTTGATGTGCCATTTCTCTTCCTCTAAACTGCACAACTATTTTTACCTTATCTCCATCTTCCAGAAATCTTCTTACACTTCTCATTTTTATTTGATAATCATGATCATCTGTTACAGGTCTTAATTTAATTTCTTTGAGATGAACCTGTTTTTGTTTCATTTTAATTTCATGTGCTTTTTTTTGTTCACGATATTTATATTTACCAAAATCCATTATTTTACAAACTGGAGGATTAGCATTTGCAGATATCTCTACTAAATCTAAATTTAATTCTTCAGCTCGGCTCAAAGCCTCTCTAATAGATATTACTCCCAACTGTTCACTAGTATCCTCAATAATAACTCTAACTTCTTTTGCAGTAATCATACTATTAATTCTTACTTGCATTTTTTCTGTACTTATAGCAATCTCCTTATTAAAAATTTTAAAATTTATAGATAATTCCTTATAAAATCATCTATGCTCATTGAACCAAGATCTTTACCATCCCTTAATCTAACCGTAACTAAGTTATTTTCTGTTTCTTTATCACCTATAATTAATAAATATGGAATTTTTTTCAATGTTGTTTGCCTAATTTTATAACCAATTTTTTCATTAGAAATATCAATTAAAACTCTTATTCCATCTTTATTTAATCTAGCAAAAACACCATTAGCATATTCACTTTGCTTTTCACTAATATTTAGTACTGCCACCTGAATTGGTGCTAACCATAATGGAAAAATCCCCATATGATGTTCAATTAATATCCCAATAAATCTTTCTAATGAACCACATATGGCCCTATGAAGCATTACCGCTGTCTTCTTTTCTCCATCGACATTTATATACTCTGCACCTAATCTATTAGGCATTGAAAAATCTAATTGGATAGAACCAGTAGTCCATTTTCTACCAATACAATCTTTAACCTCAAATTCAATTTTTGGTCCATAAAAAGCACCCTCTCCTGGCAAAATACTCCATTCTAACCCCTTAGTATTTAAGGCCTCAGCTAAAGAGTTCTCTGCTTTATCCCAAACATCATCAGTGCCAATTCTTTTTACTGGACGAGTTGATAATTTAACTGCCACGCCTTGATTGAGAAGATCAAATTTACCATAAACTTCAAACAACATGTCTATAAAATTCATTACTTCTACTTGTATTTGCTCTTCTGTACAAAAAATATGCCCATCATCTTGAGTGAATCCACGAACACGCATTAATCCATGTAAAGCTCCAGATGCCTCATTTCTATGACAAGAACCAAATTCAGCTAATCTAATTGGCAAATCTCGGTAACTAGTTATCCCTTGCTTATATATTTGTACATGACAGGGACAATTCATAGGTTTAATTGCATATTGACGTTTATCTGACTCTAAAGAAAAAATATCATCTTGAAATTTTTCCCAATGTCCTGATTTCTCCCAAAGAACTCTATCTAATAACTGTGGCGTCCTAACCTCTAAGTAACCATATTTTTTGTACATGCTTCTAATATATTGTTCTATTATTTGCCATAATGTCCACCCATTAGGATGCCAAAAAATCATTCCTGGAGCTTCTTCTTGGATATGAAATAAATCTAACTGCTTACCTATCTTTCTATGATCTCTTTTTTCAGCCTCCTGAAGCATATTCAGATATGCATCTAAATCATTTTTTGTAAACCATGCTGTACCATATATTCTCTGTAACATTTCATTATTAGAATCTCCCCTCCAATAAGCACCAGAAATTTTAGTTAATTTAAAATATCTTAATTTACTAGTGCTTGGCACATGTGGACCTCTACATAAGTCGGTAAAATCACCTTGCGTATATAATGATATTGTTTGATCTGCTGGTATTGAAGATATAATTTCAGCCTTATACTTTTCTCCTATAGATAAAAAATAATCTACAGCAGAATCTCTAGATAACTCTTTCCGTGAAATTTCAATATTCATATCAACTAGATGAGACATTTTTTTTTCAATTTCTCTCAAGTCATCAGGAGTAAATGGTCTTTCATAACTAAAATCATAATAAAAACCATTTTCAATAACAGGGCCAATAGTAACTTGGGCTGTTGGAAATAAACATTTTACAGCATGTGCTAATAAATGAGCCGCCGAATGTCTAATAATATCTAAGGCTATTGGTTCCTTATCAGTTATTAATTTTAAAGAACAGTCTTGAGATATTATATAACTTGTATCCTTAATCTCATCATTTACAAAGGCTGCAATTATTGACTTTGATAAACTTGGACTAATATCTTTAGCTATACTTAAAACACTAATCGGATTTGAAAAACTACGTTCTGTATTATCCGGTAATACAATTTTTACCATTATCAACCTTTTCAAAAAATATAAATTATCTTATTAGAACAATTTCTATATAAAATCCTTTTAAAATTAATACTAGTATTATTTAATCAATAAAAACAAATTTTTTTATAGACACAAATTAAATAATTAATGAATCAATTTTAAGTTACAACTTTAAATAAAATTATTTTAGAAGAATGCAATCAATAGTATCTAAACATTTTTTTCCACGAGTACACTCCCCCACTCGTTTACAATAAAAATCTAAATCAACTAAACTAAAATCTTTTACTGACTCTGATTTGGACTTAAATATTAATCTTTTCTGTTCATCTTCGCATTTATCAAAATAATAATAACCTGAAGATAACTCCCAATTTCTTTGAGTGTGAAGTTTATTATATAAATATAATTTATCATTAATATAGGACATATAATATAAATCCAAACGATGACTAAAAAATACTTCTCTTATTCTAGAAGAAAACTTAGCATAATCTTTACAACTACTTACTTTATATTTCCTGTATGGATCATGCTGTAAATCTTCATATGTTACAGTAAGAATAGTGGTAACTTTATCTGATTCTCTATAATAAATATCTAAATTAGCTAAATTAAAAGTTTTGTCTGGTTTTGATTCAGACTTAAATATTAATTGACTTCCGTAGCATTTATCAAAATAGTAATAATCTGAAGATAATTCCCAATTACTTTGAGCGGTAAAAGATTTAGTATATAAATATAATTTCCCATTAATATAGGACATATGATATAAACTTAGATGATGACTAAAAAATACTCCACTCTTTCCAGAAAAAAACTTATCATAATCATCACATTTTGTTACTGAATATTTCTTGTATGGATCATGCTTTAAATCTTCAAGTGTTACAGTAAGAGTAGTGGAAACTTTATCTAATTCTCTGTTATCGAAAAACCTAAGATTTCTTAACATAAAAAATTTATCAACAATCTTTTGTTGTTCTCTTGAACCAAACGGATGAACTGCAAATTTTAATTTATTGTCTTCACAACCTGAGTAGAAAGCTAGTCCTTTATAAAAAGATTCATGACCATTCGGTTGTTTAACTGCAACAAAAATATCTTCTTTAAGTTCTTCTCCCAAAATTTCTTCATTTATATTAATCCCAAAAAGTTGATTATTACCAAAATTATTAGAAATTTTAAAATAATTCTCGGAAGACTCAAAAGGGATAATATCTTTTCTATCAAAATATTTTTGAAATTCACTACAACTCTCAAAAGATTCAATAACTTCTGGTTTTGCAAATAAACTACTATTCGGTAATTTAGAAGTATATGGTTGTACAAATTCTAATTTTGGTTGAAAAAATCTAGCTTGCCTAATACCTACTTCAAGTAAGTTAGTAGAAACTTTTTTATTTTTAAAATAAATTATATTTCTTGAACATTGTTCTAATTCAAAGCCAATGTTGGTTAATTTATTTCCTCTACTTGTATATGAAAAAACGTTGCTTCCACTTTTCGACAATTTAATAGCATAGTAATCTGAACTACCCTCTTTGAAATTTTCAAAATAGACATTTCCATAAAAATTTAAATTACTTAAATTATCATTGAAACTATCACAGTTTGTAAAAACAGTTGGTATAAATTTAGTTGTATCTTTTAATATAGATATATCTCTTATAAATCCATATGAAGTACTTACAAGTATTTGCAAAAAAATTAATATGCTTAATTTCATAAAAAAATCCTTTTAATATTTATTATTTTAACATCCACAAAAAAATCAATTAACTTTTGGAATGATAAATTATATTTTAATTTTAACATAATAGAACTCTTTTTTCAATTAAATATAAAATTAAAAATCTTATTAAATAATTTTGATTTAATATTATATTTTAATTTAATTTTACATAATAAATATACCAAATTTAACATGCCTTTTGCTAAATATTATCTTTACTTTAACATTGCTCTGTAACTTTAGTATTTTTGTTTACAGTTTACTGTGATTTAATAGGTTCCTATATTCTTATACTATTGTTATAAATTTATTTTCTAATGCTCTATCATAACTTAGCGGTAAAACAACATTGCAATAATCTTAAATATTAGTCTTAATTTTTTTTGTCTTATTACTTTTCTTAGCGATCATTAATATAGATGATTACATTTTATTTACCACGACTAATCACAACATAAATTTGATTAAAATTAAATCCCTTACTAATATCAGCATGATAACTCACATGAATCTGATTTTTCTGTATCTGTGTTGTGAAGAGTATTACTAATTTACCTTTTGTACAATATATTAAAATGAATATTATATTAAATCTTATAATGTAAGAAACTAAATTTAGTTTAAGCGTAAATTAAATTCAAGGTATGGATAATTTAAAAAGATTTTAAAATTAGTGTTTATCAACTTTTTTTAAATTATGTTACTACTCAGCAGTAGTTAATGCATTGATATCATTAAATTATTTTTTTAGAAAATTTTCAAGTTAATTTTAAATATCCACATTATTAAAGCATGTTTAAATTTAATATAACTAATAATCAACCAATTAATTTATTAATATTTCAAATAACACAATATGTTATGTGCTGCTGAGTAGTAACTAAATTACCTAAAAAGCATATTAAATATTTTAAGATGTATAAACCTATATCATTTTACAATTTTAATCTATAATCATTAAATAGCCAAACTCCTAAATTTAAACAACTAAAAATTACATTTTTCTATACCTTAATTTGAGCCTTCCCTACCGCTTGCGATATCTTCCATTACACTGTCAACCTTTACATTATGATTGCGTGCTTCCCTACCGCTTGCGGTATCTTCCATTACCCGCTTTATAAGCCGCCCGTATGGCGGTACTTCCCTACCGCTTGCGATATCTTCCATTTCTATTTCTTTTGAACCTTGTAATAAAGGCATCTCATTATGATCATAAAAAAGTAAATCCTTTAATTCGAGAGCAACTTGAACACTTAAATTACTATCTTCTTGAAATCTCAATCTATCATTCTTATTTTGCCCATCTGCAACTTGACAACCTACAAATAAATATGGAGTTGGATTTCTACGTGGTGCAAAACCTTCATGCCTATAGTTAATTCGTTGATATATCAATAGATATGGTTTCTCTCTCAAATCTTCTGGTCCATATAAATTAACTTTCATAGCATGATAATATAGTTGTTCAGGGTCTCTTATATCTGAAAAATAAATATAATTATCCAATATATTATTATGATTTTCTAAATATTGATTAAATTCTTTACAACTACTCAACCTCTTCATCAAATAAGGTTTAATTTGATGTAACTTTTTAGTTTTTGATTCAATGTTATAGAATGTGAAATTGGATAATTTCTGATATAGATCAACAGTTTTGCCATTTTGAATAGTTGTAAAATTTAATAGACCCTCGTCACAATAATTTTTGTATACTATTTTTCGATTATCTGTTGTGTCTCTCTTTTCATTCCAATAAAAACCAAAAGGCTCTGGTTTTAGAAGTAGATCATTCTGAGATCTTGGTTTAGGACGACTAGAATAAAGATAAGTATATCTAGCACAACCTTTCCACAAACAACTCTTAGTGAAGCCATTAGTTAATTTATTTTTGTAGATTACAAAACCCGTGGTACTTTCTTGTACAACTTTATCATCAAATTCTCCACAGCTTTTAACATTTTCAACTTTATTGGCATCTTCTAATTCAGGTGGCTGAATAAATCTATCCACAGGTTTAAAAAATTGTAATTCTTTTAACCTGAATATCAAAGATTTATGATCATTTTTAAAAGAAATAGCATCTTCTTTACATCCTTCAAATGTACCTAAACTTGTAACATTTAGATCATATAATTTAAATGGAGCATAAGAATCATCAGTTGTACCTTGTAACCAATAAACTATTGCATAATAGTTTCCACTTTTATCAACGAAATATTGACGATTATTTATTAAATATTGCAAATATTTTTCTTTAAACTGTTCGCATGTTTCTATTTTTTCTGTAGTAAAATTTTTTTTATCTAATAAAACATTTTCATCACGAATATCGCCATTAGAATAATTTATCATCACAATTAATGTAAGAATAACTGTAACTATTTTATTTACTAAATTTAACATTTAACAATCCTTATAAAATATAATATAATATAATATAATATAATAGAACTAGATCTATAACCAATATGATTGATATCAGATAAAGGCAATAAATCAACTAGGATTCTTTTTCAGAACTTTCATTTCTAATCCTAAAGAACCTTCTGAATAAGGTGCATCAGCATCATAAAAGAGTAGTTCCTTTAATTCACGAAAATATCTACCTCCATAACTACTATCGTCCACCTCATATATCAACTTGTCATTCTTAAATACTTGACTTTCACAACCTACAAATAACTCTATGAGTGAAACTGGGGCAAAACCATCATATTTAGAATTAATTTTTTTATACTTTAATAAATATGCTTTTTCCCTAGAATCTTCTGGCCCATATAAATTAACTTTCATAGCATAATAAATTAAGTTTTTAGGATCTCTTGTACTAGAAAAATAAATATAACCATCCAAGATATTTTTATGATTTCTTAAATACTCTTCAAATTGCTTACAAGTACTTAACTTCTTCGATAAATGTAATTCAACCTCCTCTAACCTTCTAGTTTTTGATTTAATGTTATAGAATGTGAAATTGGATAATTTCCAATATTTAAGTTCACCAAGTTTGCCATTTTCACTAGTTATAAAATTTAATCTACCATCATCACAATTTTGGTATAATATTTTTTGATTATCTAAGGTACTCTTTTCCTCCCAATAAAAACCAAAAGGCTCTGGTCTTAGAAAGAGCTCATTTAGAGTTCTTGGTTTAGGAAGATTAGAATAAAGATAAGTATGTCTAGCACAACCTTTCCAAAAACAACTTTTAGTGAAGCCATTAGTTAATTTATTTTTGTAGATTACAAAACCAGTGGTACTTTCTTGTACAACTTTATCATTAAATTCTTCACAGGTTTTAACATTTTCAACTTTATTGGCATCTTCTAATTCAGGTGGCTGAATAAATCTATCCACAGGTTTAAAAAAATGTAAGCCTTTTAACCCTAATTTCAAATGTTTATGACTACCTTCAAAAGAAATAAAACCATCTTTACATTCTTGAAATTCACCTGAGTATGTACCATCTAGTTCATATAATGTAAATGGAGCATAGGTATCTTCAGTTGTACCATGTAACGAATAATGTATTACATAATAATTTCCACTTTTATCAACGAAATATAGATAATTATTTATTAAATATTGCGAAGATTCTTCTTTAAACTTTTTACATGTTTCTATTTCTTCGCTAGTAAATTTATCCTTATCTAATAAAACATTTTTATCAGGAATAAAGCCATTACAATTATTTATCATTACAAATAATGTAAAAATAACTGTAATTATTTTATTTACTAAATTTAACATTTTACACTCCTTTATATAATAATAAGATAGAACTAGATCCATAACCAATATGATTGATATCAGATAAAGGCAATAAATCAAATGTATTTTTTTAAGGAAACGTATGCATTTCAATTCCTGAAGCACCATCTGTGTAAAGTTCATTTTCATCATAAAAGAGGAGGTCTCTTAATTCAAAATAAAATACCTCACTGGAATTACTGTCCAGATCGTACATCAACCTATCATTCTTATTTACCTTATCTTTACCTTCACAACTTATAAATAACTCGATGCGTGTAACTGGGGCAAAACCTTTATGCGTAGAATTAATTTTTTTATAACCCAACAGGTATGGTCTCTCCCTAGAATCTTCTGGCCCATATAAATTAACTTTCATAGCATAATAAATTAATTTTCTAGGATTTCTTATACTAGAAAAATAAATGTAGCCATCCAAAATATACTTATCATATTTTAAATACTGATTAAATTCCTCACAAGTACTTAACTTCTTCCATAAATGTGGTTTAACCTCATCTAAACTTCTAGTTTTGGGTTTAATATTATAAAATATTAAATTTGATAATTTATCGTATAGATCAACCCCTGTTGCCCAACTTTTATTTCTTATATAATGTAAATTTCCATCATAACAATTTTGGTATATAATTTTTGATTTATCTACATCATAATACTTTTCCTTCCAATAAAAACCAAAAGGATTAGGTATTAATGATTCTGTTGTAGGAGATTCAAAATAATAATAATTATTTATCGCACAACCTTTCCACAAACAAACCCTACTAAAAAGATTAC
>CANGJN010000005.1 GCA_947454215.1 Neisseriaceae bacterium
CAAAATTACCAATACATCCGTTACAAAAAAAAGTGGTGTTAATTATTAACATCTTTTAAATTTAAGCTTTTAGGACTATATAAAAAAATGGAAGAAATAAAAACCAATACTGTTCATTTAGATAACTCTGCTTCGAATAAGCAAAAAAATCATTTTTTATCAACTACTAGATTTACATCTACAGGAACCTACTCTCCAAAATTAAATCATTTAAATAATGATTGGCTTTTAGTAGATGCTGATGGTCTCGTATTAGGAAGATTAGCTAGTAAAATCGCTCATATTTTAAGGGGAAAACATAAACCAACATTCTCTCCTCATTTAGATAATGGCGATTATGTGGTTGTAACTAATGTTGAAAAATTGATTGTAACTGGCAATAAAACCTTACAAAAAATTTATTATCGTCATACAGGTTATCCTGGAGGTATATATTCTAGAACATTCAATGAAATGTTAGATAAACATCCAGAAAAGATTTTAATTAATGCTGTAAAAGGAATGTTACCAAAGGGTCCATTAGGTTTTGCAATGTTAAAAAAATTAAAAGTTTGTGTTGGCCCTACAAATCCACATAGTGCTCAACAACCTAAACAATTAGTTCTTAAATAAGGAAAAAATATGAATGGTGAATATTATTATGGAACAGGAAAAAGAAAAAGTTCAATTGCTCGAGTATTTCTAAGTAAAGGTAATGGTAAAATTGTTGTTAACAATAAAGATTTTGATAAATATTTTTCTAGGCCAACAAACTGTATGATTGTTCGTCAACCATTAGAACTAACAGAACATACCAATACTTTTGATATTAAAGTAAACGTAAGTGGTGGTGGTGAATCAGGGCAGGCAGGTGCAGTTAAACATGGAATAACTAGAGCTTTATTAGATTTTAGTCCCGAATTAAAGTCGATTTTATCTAAAGCAGGTTTTGTTACTCGTGATGCTAGAGAAGTTGAAAGAAAGAAGTGTGGATTAAGAAAAGCCAGAAGAAGAAAGCAATTTTCAAAACGTTAAATATTACCAAGAGACATTTTTCAATGTCTCTTTTTTTTATCCTTATACAATGAGCAATAAAGTTACAAATACTATATTTATATAAACTATTCACCACTAATTAAAATGATTAAATAACTATTTTTAACTTTTCAAGTTAATTTATTATATCTTCATTTCTGGAACATTATCACCAATAATTAACCCGCATTCTGTTGCTTTAACTATCTCATCTATACTAACTCCTGGTGCCCTTTCTAATAAATGCATCCCTTTTTCAGTAATTTCTAAAACAGCTAGTTCTGTAACAATCAAGTGAACTGCATTGGATGCTGATAACGGTAAAGTACATTTTTTTAATATTTTACTTTTACCATCTTTAGATTTATGTTGCATAACTACTATCACTCTTTTGGTACCAGTAAGCAAGTCCATTGCTCCTCCCATACCTTTAACTACCTTACCAGGAATAATCCAATTAGCTATATCACCTGTTTCTGATACTTCCATCGCTCCCAAAATACTAAGATCGACTTTGCCAGCTCTAATCATAGCAAAAGATTCTGCTGAAGAAAAAAAAGATGCCCCAATATTAGTTGTAATAGTTTCTTTACCCGCATTAATTAAATCTGGGTCTTCTTCTCCTTGATAAGGAAATCTACCAATACCAAGCAAACCATTTTCACTTTGTAAAGTAACAGTTATATTTGTAGGAATATAATTAGCGACTAATGTTGGAATTCCAATCCCTAAATTAACATAAAATCCATTTTGAATTTCTTTGGCAATACGCTGTGCCATTTGTTCTCTTGTTAAAGCCATACTAACCTCTTTTGGTAATAGTTAATTTTTCAATACGTTTTTCATAGTTTTTTCCTTGGAATATTCGATGAACATATATGCCAGGTGTATGTACCATATCTGGATCAATTGATCCAACGGGCACTATTTCTTCTACTTCGGCAATAGTTATTTTCCCTGCAGTAGCCATGACTGGATTAAAATTCCGTGCTGTTTTTCTATACAATAAATTACCCATAGCATCGCCTTTATAAGCTTTAACTAATGAAAAATCTGGAATAATAGCATTTTCGAGTATGCATGGTTTTCCATTATACCATTTAATTTCTTTATTATTTGCTATAATTGTACTAGCTCCTGTAGGGGTATAAAATGCTGGAATACCAGCTCCTCCAGCCCTTAACCTCTCAGCTAAAGTTCCTTGAGGAACAAGTTCTAAATTTAACTCACCAGACAAAACCAATAATTCAAATAATTTGTTCTCTCCAACATAACTGGATACCATTTTATTTACTTGTCTTGTTTGCAATAATAACCCAATTCCGAAATTATCAACCCCAGCATTGTTAGAGATACAGGTTAGATTTTTAATACCTTTATCCCTCAATGCAGATATTAAATTTTCTGGAATACCACATAAACCAAACCCTCCCAATGCTAATGTGGCTCCATCATTAATATCAAAAATTGCCTCATTTGCATTGTTAAATAATTTAGTCATTATAAGATCCTTTCTATATATTCAATAAAAAATTAATTAATTATCTGGAGAATAAATAGTTAAACCTATGTCAACATTGTTTTCCCATTGATCTTTTTTATCATTAATAAGTTTTTGAGCAGAACTATAGCCTAAATCATAATGATGCCTTGCCGTAACAGAACTAAAATTATAATCTTTTGAGTGTAACTCTGTTCCTTTTTCTGAACGATAAATTAATCGAACAACATCAATTTTATGAGATAGGCCTAATTTTAGTATTTTAGATACATTAGGTAGTTTTTTTTGTTCATCAGTTAAAATTGTAGAAAGATAATTTATTGCATGAGATAAGTTTTGAGTAGAAGCATACAATGAAGTTCCTCTTTTAGAATGTGATGAATATTGAATATCTTTGACTCGTTCTAATAAACCATCAAAACTATGCGGGTATGGGCCTTTTGCTGAAAATAAATCGACCATGAAGCATAAAAGATTTTGTACACTACCAGCATTTTCTGCAAATTCATCAAATATTTTAGATAATGCATTATTATTGTAAACTCCACCATCTACATAATATTTATTACCAATTTTAACAGGTGCAAACCCTGGTGGTAATGCACCAGTTGCAAGGATATGATCTATAGTTATTTCCTGATTAGTATTATCAAAAAACTCAAAACTTCCTTCTCCCAATTCAACTACACCTAAACATAACCTAACATGTTTTTCATTAAGATAGTCTAGATCAATTAACCTTTCTAAAGTTTTTCTTAATGGGTATATATCATAATAGCTTAAGTTTTCTAAACTATTATTAGCCATAAATAATGGGTTAAAAAAACGAGGATAAAAAAAACCAGGCACACCTGTTAGAGCAAAACTTGCACCAATAAAGTTATAAAATTTTGTTAAATTTAACTTATCAAAAATCGGCGGGTAAAAAAAATCAGCAGTTATTGTATCCCAAAATTCTTCCAATCTTGCAATTCTTTTTTCAGGAGGATTACCAGCAATAATAGAGGAGTTGATTCCACCTATAGATATTCCAACCAGCATATCTGGTTCATAACCTGCCTCTGCAAAAGCCTTATATGCTCCAACCTGATATGACCCTAAAGCTCCTCCACCTTGAAAAATATAACAATTTTTCCTTTTCAAAGTTATTTGGTTTTTTAGTAGATTAGTTGTTTTCAAATTTTATTCCTTTAAAAATTAATTCTCCTCATCCGTTATATTTATTTAACCTAAATACATTTCTTTTTAATAATAAAAGTTTGATTATTTTTAATTTATTATTGTATAAAAATTTTATAAAGAATACAAAAATTTATAATTAATTAAGAGCTAAAGTTAATTTTATATAAACATTCACTTATGATTTATTAGTTTTATAATGCCATATCAAAATGGTTAATTAAAAAATTTATATGGTTTAAAAAAATAAAGAATATTTATCTTCAGAGTAGCGATTGAACATGTTAATAGGAAACTAAAAATTTTTTAAATAAATGATTGAATTTAAAATTTTGAACTAAATTAACAATGAAATTAAATATTTACAAACATTTCCATAGTAAGAAAAGATGTCTAATAAAAAACCATATAGATATAGTTGGGAAAAGACAAACCTTCACATCTGTTAAAATGTTAAAAACACTGAGTAGTAATAATTTAATTGAGGCGAATTATTTCTTTGTATATATTAATTATAACATAATATTAATATTTAAGTATTCCAAATTAATTTAGTTAATATTAAAAAATAAAAAATCTCACTTATTTTATTACTCATAATGCAATTATATAACATCTTTGTATCTTTACAAAATTATAAAGTTATATTAGATTAAATAAGTATTGAAAATAGATGCAGTTATGGATGGTAGAATAATAGATAGGGGGGGATTTCTGACAATGAGTTGAACGGAGATAATTATTTAAGAATATAATTAGAAATCACTGTAAATATATAACAAAAATAAAGCAACTATTATATTAACTATAAAAGTTTATTGGCATAATAAATGGTTTTTCATAATAGCAATTAAGAAAAACCATTCTAGTGTAGATTAGTTAATTAATGAAATTAATCACATCATTTAACATGATTCCTCATATACTCCAGAGCTTTCAGTTGAGCAATAGCTATTTCTAATGAAACAAAAGATTTATTTGAAGTATCACTTTGCGTATTAATCTTATTTAAGGCTTCATTTCTTTGCTCTATTAGACGACTCTCATCTAATGCATCCGTTCTTTCAACAATATCGGCTAAAATGATAGCTTTATTATTAGAAACCTCTAAGAAGCCCCCAGAAATAGCTAAAATAGATTGTTTTGCTTCATTTGGTAATTGAATTCTTAGTATACCTGGTTTTAATTTTACAATAATTGGAATATGATTAGGGTAAATTCCTAATTCACCTTCAAATCCAGATACTACAAAGTATTCTACTTCACCTGAAAATATGAATTTTTCTGAATCAACAACATCAACTTTAATGGTTTTAGACATATAAATACCTAAATAAATTTCTTAGCGTTTTCTTCAACTTCATGAATTGAACCCACCATATAAAAAGCTTGTTCGGGAATATGGTCATAATCACCACTAAGGATGGCTTTAAAACCATTTATAGTATCCTTCAGTGATACATATTTCCCAGGTGAACCAGTAAAAATTTCTGCAACAAAAAAAGGTTGTGATAAAAATCTTTGAATTTTACGGGCTCTTACAACTGTTAATTTATCCTCTTCAGACAACTCATCCATACCTAAAATAGCAATAATATCCTTCAATTCTTTATATTTTTGTAAAGTAGATTGTACTTGACGAGCTGTATTATAATGCTCATCACCAACTACCAACGGATCCAATTGCCTAGATGTTGAATCAAGAGGATCTACTGCAGGATAAATACCTAATGATGCAATATCTCTACTTAAAACAACTGTTGCATCCAAATGAGCAAATGTTGTAGCTGGAGAAGGGTCAGTTAAATCATCTGCTGGAACATATACCGCCTGTATTGATGTAATTGAACCATTTTTAGTTGAAGCAACTCTTTCTTGAAATTTCCCCATCTCTTCAGCTAAAGTTGGTTGATAACCAACAGCTGATGGCATCCGTCCTAAAAGAGCTGAAACCTCAGTTCCGGCTAAGGTATAACGATAAATATTATCTACAAATAATAAAACATCCTTACCTTCATTACGAAACTCTTCAGCTAATGTCAAACCAGTTAGAGCAACACGTAAACGATTTCCTGGTGGTTCATTCATTTGTCCATAAACTAAAGCAACTTTATCTAATACATTAGAGTCTTTCATTTCATGGTAAAAGTCATTCCCTTCTCTGGTTCGTTCTCCGACACCAGTAAATACAGAGTATCCGCTATGCTCAATTGCAATATTTCTGATTAATTCCATCATATTAACAGTTTTACCTACTCCAGCACCACCGAATAAACCTACTTTACCACCCTTAGCAAATGGGCAAAGCAAATCAATCACTTTAATACCTGTTTCTAATAACTCTGTAGTTTGTGAAATCTCATCAAATTTTGGTGCATCTTGATGAATCTCTCGCATTTTTTGATTATCAATTGGACCTGCTTCATCAATAGGGTGACCTAATACATTCATAATCCTACCCAGGGTTGCTGTTCCAACTGGTACAGTAATAGGCTTACCTGTATTTATAACTTCTAAACCTCTTCTTAAACCATCTGAGGTTCCCATTGCAATACTTCTTACAACACCATCACCTAACTGCTGCTGTACTTCTAAAACTAAATCACTAACAGTTGTAATTTTCATCGCATCATAAATCTTGGGGATACTCCCACGTGGAAACTCAACGTCAACAACTGCACCTATAATTTGTATAATTTTACCATGATCCATTTTATATTCCTACAAATATATTAAAAATTTGAAATATAAGTTAAACAGCAGAACTACCTGCCACAATTTCAGATAATTCTTTAGTTATAATAGCTTGTCTAGATTTATTATAAACTAACTTTAAATGATTTATAGCAGAACCAGCATTATCAGTAGCTGATTTCATTGCAACCATTCTTGCCGCTTGTTCCGAAGCCATATTATCAGCCAAACATTGAAAAACTACCGATTCTATATATCGACGAATAAGATCATTTAAAATTTCAACAGCAGATGGCTCATATTCATACTCTGTAGTTTGTATTTTATTTGATGTTAAATGTGAATCTGATAGTGGTAGTAACTTTTCAAAAATTGGTTTTTGTTTCATTGTATTAATAAAATGAGAGTAAATGATGTATATTCCATCCAGTTTATTATCTTTAAATTTATTTAACATATCTGATAAAGGTCCAATAATTTTATCCATCATTGGAATATCTCCTAAACCTATAGCGGAAGAAGTAACATTTAAATTTAATCTTTTACTAGCAGTTAAGGCTTTCTGACCCAAAGTACAAACATCGATTTGAATATTATTTTTTGTAAACTCATGAATTTTTTCTAAAAAAACTTTAATTGAGTTAGAATTCAAACCTCCGCATAAACCTTTATCTGATGTAATAAGAATTATTCCAATCCTTTCATTTTCATTTGATACACGCAAATATGGAGATAAATTTCTAGCATAACTATTTAAGTTAGACAAATTTGCCATTACCTCTCTAATTTTTTCTGCATATGGTCTTGCAGCCTTCATCCTCTCTTGAGTTTTTCTCATTTTAGAAGTTGCGACCATTTGCATAGCCCTAGTAATTTTTTGTGTATTTTGGACACTTTTAATTTTACTTCTAATTTCTTTAGTAGCTGACATTTATTTCCTACCTAGATAAAAATAAGTTTTTAAATTCTTCTAAGGATTTTTTAATTATTACTTCATCTTCCTTGGTCATTTCTCCTGATTTATTAATATTTTCAAGAACTTGAGGAAAATTGGATTTTATATAATTAGCAAATTCAGATTCGAACTTTAAACATTTAGAAAAGTGCACTTCATTATAAAATCCATTATTTACAGAATATAAAGTCAAAGCCATTTCAGCTTTAGATAAGGGACTATATTGTTTTTGTTTCATTAATTCAGTAACTATTTGCCCATGACTTAACTGCTTTCTTGTTGCCTCATCTAAATCTGAAGCAAATTGTGCAAAAGCTGCTAATTCTCTATACTGTGCTAAAGCCAACCTAACCCCACCACCTAATTTTTTAATGACCTTAGTTTGGGCAGCACCTCCTACACGAGAAACTGAAATCCCAGGATTAATAGCAGGTCTAATTCCAGAGTTAAACAAATCACTTTCTAAAAATATTTGTCCATCAGTAATTGAAATTACATTAGTGGGAACAAATGCAGAAACATCTCCTGCTTGTGTTTCTATTATTGGTAATGCAGTTAAAGAACCTGTTTTACCCTTAACTTCTCCATTAGTTACTCTCTCAACATATTCTTCATTAACTCTGGCAGCTCTCTCTAATAACCTAGAGTGTAAATAAAAAACATCACCAGGATATGCCTCTCTACCTGGGGGTCTTCTTAATAATAAAGAAATTTGTCTATATGCTACAGCTTGTTTAGATAAATCATCATAAACAATTAATGCATCTTGACCCCTATCTCTAAAGTATTCACCCATTGCACAACCAGAATATGGAGCTATAAACTGCATAGCTGCGGCCTCAGATGCCGATGCAACTACAACTATAGTGTGACTCAATGCTTGATGTTCATCTAATTTACTTACTACTTTAGCTATAGATGATGCCTTTTGCCCAATAGCCACATAAATACAAACTACACCAGTATTTTTTTGATTTATAATTGTATCTATTGCAACAGCAGTTTTACCAGTTTGTCTATCTCCAATAATTAACTCTCTTTGACCTCTGCCTATAGGTATCATCGAGTCAATAGCTTTAATACCTGTTTCTAAAGGTTGTGATACTGATTTCCTGTCAATAACTCCTGGAGCAACTTTTTCAATATAAGAGGTTAATTTAGTATTGATCGAACCTTTACCATCAATTGGCTCTCCTAAAGCATTAACTACCCTACCAATTAATTCAGGACCTACGGGAACTTCTAAAATCCTCCCAGTACATAATACTTCTTGTCCCTCAGTAATATTTTCATAATTACCCAATACAACAGCCCCGACACAATCTCTATCGAGATTCATTGCTATACCATATATATTTCCAGGAAATAAAACCATTTCCCCTTGCATTACGTTTGATAGACCGTAAATCTGAACAATTCCATCTGATACCGATAGAACAATTCCTTTAGTTTGAAAATTATTTTCTATATGTAAATTTTCAATTTTTAATTTTATAACATCACTAATTTCTGAAGGATTTAAATGCATATAAACCTCTAATCTATAATAGATGTAGCTAACAAATTCAAGCTACCATGAATTGAATAATCAATAATTTTATCATTAATTATAATTTTAATACCACCAATAAGTTTACTATCAATCTCAACATCTAAGGTAACTAACTTATTAAACTTTTTAGAGAGTAAAGTTTCTATTTTTTCTCTATCTTTAGCATTTATTTCAAATGCTGATACAATTGTACCATTTAATAAATTATTATGTTGTTTAAATTTTTCAGCAAACAATATACAAATTTCTTTAAGAATAAAAATTCTATGATTTTTAATTAAAAGAAAAAGAAATTCTTTTATATATGATGATGGTTTTTTTATTATATCCAGCAATAAATTAAGCACTAACTCATTAGACACACTTGTATTATTTGCAATTAATATAAAATCTTCATTTTGAGAAACAACCAAAAGTGTTTCAAAAACTTCTGACCATAAATCCAGAGTTTTTAATTCTAAGGCAAGATTAAAAACTGCACTTGCATATGGTCTAGCAATCTTATAATTATTATCCATTATACTCTATATCTTTGTAATAATATCAGCTAAAATTGCTTCATGACGTTTAACATCCACTTCAACTTTTAAAATCTGTTGAGCCCCCTGAATTACAAGACCTGCTACTTGCGTCCTTAAGTGTTCTTTTGCTCTCATATATTCTTGCTCAATTTGCAACTTCGACTCAGTTATAATTTTTTCACTTTCTTTGAGAGCTTTGTTTTTAGCTGACAAAATAATATCATCAGCTCGTCTTTCAGCATTTTTTATTATTTCAGTCACTCTAACCTGTGCATGATTTAATTCTTCTAGTATTCTATTTTCTGCATTTTGTAATTCTAATTTACCTTTTTCAGCTGCAGCTAATCCAGAAGCAATTTTTTCTGCTCTCTCTTCTAGCATCTTATTAAGAGGTGGCCAAACAAATTTTAAAGTGAACAAAACTAATATTGCAAAGGTTATTATTTCACCTAATAATGTTGCATTAATTTCCATGCAATACTCCCTTATACATTAATTTATGCGTTATTTATAATTAATGAGCTACTGATTTAGCTAAACTTATAGCTGTACTTAATAATGGATTATTAAATATAAATAATAGTGCAATACCAACACCTATCATCGAAATCACATCTAGTAATCCTGCAACAACAAATAACTTAACTTGCAACATTGATACAAGCTCAGGTTGCCTTGCAGCAGACTCTAGAAATTTACCGCCCAATAATCCAAAACCAATTGCTGTTCCACATGCACCTAATCCAATCATGATTGCCGCTGCAATTGCTGTTAACCCAGAAATATTAGAAATTAATGCTTCCATAATAAACCTTCTTAAAAAATTAAACAAGACTAAAAATAAACAAAATAAAACTAAAAAACTTTAACTATTAATGAGACTCTTTTGCTAAACTTAAATATACAATTGTTAAAACCATAAACAAATAAGCCTGCAGTGTTATTATCAGAATATGAAAAATTACCCAAGGTCCCCCTAATAACCATTGTACATGCCAAGGAAGTAACGCGATTAAAATAAACACAAGTTCCCCTGCATACATATTCCCAAATAACCTAAGAGAAAGAGATAATGGTTTGGCTAATAACTCTATTACTTGCAAAATTAAATTAAAAGGAGCCATTTTTATTCCAAAAGGAGTACTAAATAACTCTTTTATCCAACCTAAAAATCCTTTCGATTTTAAACTAAAAATTATTATCAATATAAATACAGATATCGACATCGCAAAAGTAGTATTAACATCAGCAGATGGAACTAACCTCCAATGTTTTTCATGGATAAATGTTGAATGTAAAAAAATCCAATTTGCTAAATCTACTGGCAACATATCCATTAAGTTCATTAAAAAAATCCAACAGAAGATAGTTAATGATAATGGGCCAATAATTTTACTTTCTCCATGATAAATATCTTTTACCTGCGAAGATACTAATTCTAATATCAATTCAATAAATAATTGTAACTTATTAGGATTCTCAACTCTTGCTCTTTTAGCAACCAAACTAAAAATTAGTAAAAATATAAAACCCAATGCCAATGACATACAAAATGTATCTAAATGTAATGTCCAAAATTTACTATTCGACATTCCATTAAAATAAACATTATCAAATGTTAAATGATGTATTATATATTCTGTTGTTGATGACATTTTAAATCCTCTGAGTTTATTTCACCTTAATTAAACTTAACCAATAACTGCTCATAGAAACTACATATCCAGTTAATAATATTATAAAGTTGCAATTCTTAAATAATTTTAAAACTAATATAAAAATGATTATATTTAAAATGAATTTTGTTAACATAGCCAACTGATGATTCTTATATGCTACTTTTGGTAAATGAATAAAACCATTTCTAAATGTGATAAAGATATAACATAAAGTAGATATTATTGATATTAACCCACCAACTACAGCTGAGGCAAAATATATAAAATTCATTGTAAAAATAAGCACCAAAACTGCAAAAATTATTCCTATATACAGTTGCCATAATAAAATAAATTTTATATTGTTTTTATTTTTGTTAAAATTATTCATATTAACGTGATTATACCATAAAATTAATCTTAATGTAATTTTTTTTCTAATATAATGAAACTTTTAATTCAAATTTTATTCTAAATAATAAATAAAAACATATATATAATACTCATAAATTTTTACAAAGAATTTATTTTTGTATAACATATTTTACTCAATAATATTCTTGTAAAATATTCTTTTAAGTAAAATAATTTTATAAATTTCTCCTACTCATTAGAAATATTTATTTTGAAAAAACATTCTAATACATAACACTAAACCAGTATATTATTGTACTTGAGTTTGCAAAACCTTATGCTATTTTATGTAAGTTATAATTTTTACTCTATGCTTTATTAATTCTAGTTATAGGGTATATTCTTCAATAAATATGAACTTTGCTTTGAGTTAAACAATTTGTTTATATAATTCCTCTAATAGTCCTTGATTTTCTAATTCTTATAATAAATTTTTTCATCTGTTTGTTTTGAGAATGTATTTGATATTTAGCTAAAATCTTGTTTTCTGTCAATGCACATAATTCAAGGTATAAATTAATACAGATAAAAAAGCATATGCCCTAATGGAGTAAACTTAACATTTCCTGATTTATTACTAAATTCTAAGTATCCTATATTATCAGTTTTTTCAAAGCATCTCACAAATTCAAGTCCATCCTCAGATTTATCCCATCTTAATTTAAGACTATTAAATACCAAAATCGTTTTATCGGTTTTACTAAACTTCAAAAAACTTAATATAAAATCTCTTCTATCAACTATAGACTCATCAAATGTATAAAATAATACACTTTCCTTATCCTTAATAAAATCCTCAAAGTCTGAACATTTATAAAATTTAGATGGAGGCATAGAG
>CANGJN010000006.1 GCA_947454215.1 Neisseriaceae bacterium
AATTTTCAAAATAATACCTTTCATGTCGTAACAGAATTAACATATAAAAATGGTGATGATGAATTTCGCCCAGATATAACATTATTAGTTAACGGTATGCCTCTTATATTTATAGAAGTAAAAAAACCAAATAATCCAGACGGTATTCTTGCTGAAAGAGATAGAATAAATGCCAGATTCAAAAATAGTAAATTTAAAAAGTTTATTAACATAACACAGGTATTAGTGTTTTCTAATAATATGGAATATGATACAGAATCGATTGAACCAATACAAGGTGCATTTTATTCCACAACTTCATATCTAAATGCTACTTTTAATTGTTTTAGAGAGGAAGATCATTCTAATTTACAAAATGATATTACACCAGAAAATGACGACATTGAAAATGATGTTTTAGTAGACAATAATCTTTCATCAGTCAAACATTCATCGGAATTTATTACAAATAAATTACCAACTACACCAACAAATCGTATTCTAACCTCGCTTTTTAGTAAGAGTAGACTAGGGTTTATATTAAGATACAGTATTGCATATGTTCAAAGCGAAAGAGGACTTGAGAAACATATTATGCGTTACCCACAATTATTTGCAACAAAAACAATTGAAAAAACTATTGAAAATAATATTAGAAAAGGCATTATTTGGCATACCCAAGGAAGTGGTAAAACCGCACTTTCATTTTACAATATTGCTTATCTCACTGATTACTTTCAGAAAAAAGCAATTATTCCAAAATTCTATTTTATTGTAGATCGCCTTGACCTTTTGAATCAGGCTAAACGAGAATTTACTAGTCGTGGAATCATTGTGCATACTGTAAATTCTAAAGATGAATTAGTTAGAGATTTCAATTTAAACAAAGCAATCCATAATTTAAGTGGACAGAAAGAAATAACTGTAGTTAATATACAAAAATTTAAAGATGATACAGAACCATTAAATAGTAATGATTATAATATTACTATTCAGCGTATATATTTTTTAGATGAAGTACATCGTAGTTATAACCCCAATGGTAGTTTTTTAGCAAACCTGATTACAAGTGATCGCAATGCAATTATGATTGGATTAACAGGTACGCCTTTAATTTCAACAGATATTCGTTCTAGAGATATATTTGGTGATTATATCCATAAATATTATTATAATGAGTCCATTGCCGATGGATACACTTTAAAGTTAATTCGAGAGGGTATTGAAACTAATTATAAATTACAACTTGAACAAATATTAAAAGAAGTTGAAATATTAAAAGGTGATGTTGATAAGGGTGCTGTATTTTCTCATGAAAAATTTGTTGTACCAATGTTGTATTATATTGTAGATGATTTTTTAAAGAGTAGAGTACGCTTTGATGATCATACAATTGGCGGAATGGTAGTTTGCGATAGTTCAGATCAGGCGAAGAAACTATTTGAGTTTTTCACTGCTAATAATGAAATTAGTAATAATGGATTGTCAGCGGCATTAATTCTTCATGATATTGGAACTAAAGATGAACGTAAAAATGAAATTGAAGATTTCAAAGAGGGTAAAATTGATTTACTTTTTGTTTATAATATGTTGTTAACTGGTTTTGATGCCAAAAGACTTAAAAAATTATATATTGGTAGACTTATTAAAGATCATAACCTGTTGCAAACACTTACCCGTGTAAATAGACCATATAAAAACTTTAAATACGGATTTGTTGTTGATTTTGCTGATATTCGTAAGGAGTTTGATGCAACCAACAAAGCCTATTTTGATGAATTACAATTAGAACTTGGCTATGAAATGAATAATTATTCTAATTTATTTAAATCTAAAGAAGAGATTGAGAGTGAGATTGATAATATTTATGAAAAACTATTTACCTATAACCTAGAAAATGCTGAGATATTTTCTCAGCAAATTAGTCAAATTAGAGATACACAACAAGTTTTAGAAATTAAAAAGGCATTAGAAGATGCTAAAAATATATTTAATTTAATTAGATTATATGATCATCAGGAACTATTAGAGAAATTTGATTTTAAAAAATTGATCCAGTTGTATAATGAAACATCCCGTCACTTAGAATTGTTAAATTTAAAAAATTCAATTCAAAATAATGTCGAGACAACAAATTTACTAAATATTGCGTTGGATAATGTTATATTTATGTTTCGAAAAACTTCAGAAGAGGAGTTATTAATTGCAGATCAATTAAAAGAAACTCTGCGTAAGACTCGTGAATCATTAAATAATAATTTTGATAAAAAAGACTCAGAATTTATTTCATTATATGATGAATTGAAAAGAATTTTTAACAAAAAAAATCTTGATGAAATAACCCAGAATGAAATGAAGCAGAATATTGAGACATTACAATATATACATAATAAATGTATGGAACTAAATCGGAAGAATAATTTGTTAATGGCAAAGTACCATAATGATGTTAAATATGCACGAGTGCATAAACGGATTCTGGAAACAGGGAATATTGGGATACGTGAAAGCCAAATATGTGATATAATGCTTATTATAAAAGCACAAACCGACAATAAACTTTTAATTAACTCTAAATTATTAGACAATGAGCCTTACTTTGAACGTGAGATGACCCGTGTAGTTATCGAAGGTTTTGAAAAAACAAAAATTGAATTAAAAAATGATAATCTAAAATTAATCAATGATTGTTTAGTAAAGGAATACATTAATGAATATAAAGGAATACAAGCATAATGAATACTCAAGATTTTACAATACAAACTAAAGAATTAATAGATAATTTAAAAGGAATTTGTGCTAATGCTGGCTTAGGTAATGATGGCAATGAATTTAAAATTATTACCCAAGTATTTTTGTATAAATTTATGAATGATAAATTTGGCTATGAAGTAAAGCGTATAGATTCTAGGCTACAAGCTGCTGAAAACTGGGAAGATGAAATTTCAAAATATTCAGAGAGTGAATATGAACTGCTATTAATGAAAATGAGTCCAGATAGCGCAAAATTGAAGAAAAAGCATTATTTATCAAATTTACACAATAAGCAAAACTTGGAAGAATTTGCTAAAATTTTTGATAATACGTTACGTGATATTGCAATTTTTAATGGAGATATATTTTCCGTAAAAACTGGTACTGGTGCAAAAATTGTGCTATTTGATGAATTAAGCCAATATATAACTGACAGCTCAGAGCGTGATAATTTCTGTCGTGCGATTATTAATCAATTAGTTAATTTTAGTTTTGAGAAAATATTTACGCAAAAATTTGATTTTTTCTCTACTATTTTTGAATACCTTATAAAGGACTACAACAAAGATGGAGGAGGTAAGTATGCTGAATATTATACCCCACATGCAGTTTCGAAAATTATGGCTTTTATCTTAGTAGACACTCCTGTTAGTAATGTAAGTTGTTATGACCCAGCCGCTGGGTCTGGTACCTTATTGATGAATTTGGCTCATGCTATTGGTGAGGATAAATGTACTATTTACTCTCAAGATAAATCACAAAAATCATCGAGTTTATTAAGGCTAAATCTTATTTTAAATAACTTAGTCCATTCACTACATAATATCATACAAGGCGATACATTACTTACACCTTATCATAAAACAGGTACTGAACTTATGCAGTTTGACTATATTGTCTCCAACCCACCATTTAAACTCGATTTTAGCGATTATCGTAATGATCTTGATTCAAAACAAAATCATAATCGATTTTTTGCTGGCATTCCAGCTGTACCGGCTAAAAAAAAAGAATCTATGGCAATTTATTTGCTCTTTATTCAACACATTATTTACTCACTTTCATCTACAGGGAAAGGCGCTATTGTTGTTCCAACAGGATTTATAACTGCTCAAAGTGGAATAGAAAAGAAAATTCGGCAAAAACTAATTGATGAAAAAATGCTACGTGGAGTTATTTCTATGCCAAGTAATATATTTGCAACCACAGGTACTAATGTCTCGGTATTATTTATTGACAAAGCTAATACAAAAGGCAATATTGTATTAATGGACGCTTCAAAACTTGGTACAACTGTTAAGGACGGTAAAAATCAAAAAACGTTACTTTCCATTGAAGAAGAAAATCTAATTATCCAAACCTTTAATGAACATAAAGCAGTTGATGATTTTACAGTGGTAGTATCTTATGAACAAATCGTCGATAAAAATTATTCGTTTAGTGCTGGACAATATTTTGATGTAAAGATTGAGTATACCGATATTACTCCTGAGGAATTCGAATCTAAAATGAATAGTTTTAAAACTAATATGGATAGTTTGTTTGCAGAATCTAGGGTATTGGAGGATGAGATTAAAAAACAATTAGTTGGGTTGGTGTATGAAACGCTATAAATTAAGAAATCTACTTCAAATTAAAAATGGCAAAGATCATAAAAACTTGGGGAAAGGTAAAATTCCTGTATTTGGAAGCGGTGGCATAATGCGTTATGTAGATAGAGCAATTTATAATGAAGAAAGCATTCTTTTACCTCGCAAGGGAACTTTATCAAACATTCAATATGTGAGTCAACCATTTTGGACAGTGGACACGATATATTACTCGGTAATTAATCGAGAATTAGTAAACACATTTTTTTTATATAATTACTTGAAGATTCTTGATTTAACTCGTTTAAATTCAGGCACTGGGGTTCCTAGTATGACTTTTGAATCGTATTATGATTTAACGATTAATTTGCCTGACTTAGACTCACAACAAAAAATTGCAAGTGTACTTTCTGCTTTAGATGCAAAAATAGAACTAAATAATCGGATAAATACCGAACTTGAAGCTATGGCAAAAACCTTATATGATTACTGGTTTGTGCAGTTTGATTTTCCAGATGAGCAAGGTAAACCATATAAATCGTCAGGTGGTAAGATGGTCTGGAGTAATGAATTAAAAAGAGATATTCCAAACGGATGGGAGGTTCAATCTTTATATAAAAATGATTTAGCAAATATTATTTCACCAGGGATTTCTCAATTTGATGGATATAAAACTTATTTATCAACTTCATGTATTAACTACAATAATATTATAAATTTAAATCAAAAAATTACTTATAATAATAGAGAGTCAAGAGCAAATATGCAGCCATTAAATAATTCAATTTGGTTTGCAAAGATGAAAGACACAAAAAAAACTTTATATTTTGGGGAATATTCTCAATTTTTTTTAAATGAAATAATAATTTCTACTGGTATGTGCGGGTTATCGTGTAAATCTAAAGAATGTCTAGAGTATTTATGGCATATTATTAATTCAAATCAATTTGAGATACAAAAAAATTCATTATCACATGGATCTACTCAAAAAGCAATAAATATCAGTGATTTATTTTTCCTAAAAATCATTATACCAAATAAAACATTAATTCAAGAATACCATAAAAAAACAAATTTATTATATAAAATTAAATATTTAAATGAAAATCAAAATTTTTACCTAACCACTTTAAGAGATTGGCTTTTGCCAATGCTTATGAATGGACAAGTTAAGGTCAAATAGATTAAAAGAGGTATAGTATTAATACATAATTATGAATTATCATTGTAATATTTTTCTTATTTATAAAGGATTTAAAGAGTTATGAAAGATATCTAATGACTGACTAGTAATTTTTGTTTGTTATAAAATCGCTAAAGATAGTTATAGTTAATATACAAAAATTTAAAGATGATATAGAGCATTAAACTCTAATGAGAATACCGCCAATTATATGGGGAAAACATATATATACCCAGTTTTTGATACATTAATTTAAAAATTTTAAAATAGCAAATTATAACAAAACTGAGCATATATATGTTAAATCATGGTTGCTAAGGAATAACAATAATTTATTGATCAATGTAAGGTCATTAATAATCAACTTTTACTTTTTTAAATTGAAAATTTAAATATTGTACCAGAATTATCTTTACCTCCTCTTGCAGTTGTACCATAGATATCACTATTTTTCTCCATAATAAAACTTGTAGGAACTACTCCTTCTATCCATTGAAATGAATGTAGAGTATTTTCAATCCAATTTCCTTTACCATCTTTACTTATTTTAAAAATAACCCCAGTATTATAAATACCACCATTCGAAGCTGTACCATAAAGATTACCATTTACATCCATCATTAAACCAGCATTAGGATTACCACCATCTTGTCCTCCTTGAAATGAGTAAACTTTTTTTTCACTCCAATTCCCTTGGTTATCCTTAATTAACTCAAATACTGTTCCTTGGCTCATTTCTCTTTCATCACCTGAAAAAATAGTTGTACCAAAAATATTGCCATTTGCATCCATGGTTAAACCACCATATATATTGTACCCATCTTGGTCACCATGAAATGAATAAATAGTTTTTTCATTCCAATTCCCTTGGTTATCCTTAATTAACTCAAATACTGTTCCACATGAATTGTTATAATTTTCACATCCACTTCCACCACCAGTCATAGTTGACCCATAAAGATTACCATTTGCATCCATAATTAAACTAGCATTAGGATCACCTCCATCTTTTCCACCAGGAAATGAATAAATAGTTTTTTTATTCCAATTCCCAAGATTATCTTTGCTTAACTCAAATACTGTTCCATAATTATTTTTTTCATCACGATAAGTTGTTCCATAAAGATTACCATTTTCACCCATGATTAAAGAATAAGTTTGACCTAGATTACTTTGAAATGTATAAAGAATTTTTTTACTCCAATTTCCAAGATTATCTTTGCTTAATTCAAACACTGTTCCATAATTGGTTTCTCCATAAGCAAAATTTGCTCCATAAAGATTCCCATTTGTATCCATTATTAAACCAATAGGGAAAAGTAGTGCACCATCTTGTCCACCTTTAAATGAATAAATAACCTTTTCACTCCAATTTCCTTGAGTATCTTTACTTAGTTCAAATATTGTCCCATAATCACTACCTTCCTCACTCCTAGCAGTTCCATAAAGATTTCCATTTGTATCTTTTAAAGAAATAGAACGATTAGTGTCAATAGTTTCTGCTCCAAAATTATATAAAACTGAAAGATTACTATTATTAGGAATTAATATTGCTGATGTGACTGAATATAAGGTACTTGTAGTTCCTGAACTGACTTGTGTCCAGTTAACACCATCTATTGATGTAATTATTGTCCCTGCATTTCCAACAGCAACATAGTTGCCATTGATGTCAATTGTAACTGAATATAAAGATTCTTTTGTCGGAGATGTTTGTTGTGTCCAACTTACTCCATCATTTGAAGTTAAGATTACTCCTTTTGCTCCAACTACAACATAAGTAGATGATTGAGATATAACTCTTAATGTAAAATTTAAATTATAAGCTATAGCATATAAATCATTATTAACACCAGACAATTGTTTTATCCAGTTATTTCCATCTATTGAAGTTAAAATTGTACCAGAGCCTCCTACCGCAATATAATTTGCTGAGGAACCAACAACTCCATATAAAGGTTGATTTGTTGCTTGAGTAGATTTATTCCAGGTTATCCCATCATTTGAATTTATTATTGCACCAAGTACGCCTACTGCTACATAAGCCCCATTTATTCCACTAGTTACAGAATTAAATGATTCACCTTGATTGGCTCCTTTTGTCCAATTAATTCCATCCCTAGATGTTGCAACTAAGCCATTTAAACCTACACCTACATATAAACTTTGGTTTGATGTTATGGATTGAAACATTGAATTAAATGTAGTAGATGTCCAGGTAGTACCATCTAATGAATATAATATTGTATTTTGACCAGTTGTTACTAATTGACCGTTAACACCTTGCGTAATAAAAGATAAGGTAGAATTATAATTTGATATAACTGGAAACCAAGAACTACCTTGTGACTCTATAATTGTTCCATTGCTACCTACTGCTATACATGTTGCCACTTCAGGTATACCTTTAATATTTAAGGCATTTAATTGAAATATTATAAATAAAATAATTATTTTTTTCATAAAATTTATCCTTTAAAATTTATGTAAAATTTTAGTATAACTAGGCTATGGTCATTTTTTTAGTGGTGTTGAAATGAGAAACTTACCTATTATTATTTTATCAGAACTTTCATATATATTTACAGTACCTAGATCGAGGTTCAAATATTACTTATAGCAGCCTAAATTTTTAAAAAAAAGTTACTACTCATCTGCATATAACATACAGTAAATAATTATTGATTCTTATCAAGCTATAATTATTCTTTTATTATATATCACTTCTAAGTTCAATTAAACCATTAAGTTGATCTTATCTCACATCAGGTGTTGCAACTAACTTCCTTTCAAATTTAATTAAAACATTGAGTTGATCATTTTCCTTTTTTTTATTTTCCATTAGAATTTTCAAATATTTCATATTATCTTTTATTTCATATTCACATTGTTTAAATTCATATTCATCATCTAAATGATAACCAGTATAGAAGTTGCCAGTTATATTTATTGTTGTAGTATTGCTAGCAGCTTCAGGATTTCTTAATGAAGTGTCAATTGTTAATATAAAATTTTTATCATTATCAAACCCCCAAATAATTGTATGATCTAATAACCCCATATTTCGTAATGAAGTTATACTATTACAACTTGTTATTTTTTCGTATTCATCGATAGAAATTGTTTTAGTATTAGTCAAGGTTCGAGAAGTATCAGATTTGGTAAGTAACCTAGTAGATTCTTCAGAGTTTTTCTGTGGCTTTGAAGATCCAATGCCAGCATATAAGCTTGATATGAATAATAAAGGAATAAGTGTTTTCATAAATTTTATCCTTTAAGAAGTGTTTTTTTGAAATTAAGTAATTACTAAAACCTAATAATTTATTGTGTATTTAAATTATTAAATTGAAAAATACTATATTAATTATAAGCGTTTAATAAATAAAAAAATTAATATATTTAACTTTATTTTTTATTTTATAGGAACTAGTTTAAAAATAATTCCATTATTTAAATTTCCTCCATCAACTGTAGTGCCATAAATTGCTCCATCATTGCTCAAATATATATTGGATACAGGATAAGCCCCATCTCCATTTTTACCTGAGAAAGAATATAGAAGCGATTCTTTTCCATCACTAGTTATTTGAAACACTGTACCTTTATTAAAATATCCTCCTTGAGTTGTAGTGCCATAAATTGTATTATATTTATCCATAACCAAACTTGCTGTTGGATAAGATCCATCAAAGTTATCAGAAGTAAAATTATAGATATTCGACTCTATACCGTTACTATCTATTTTGAATACAGTACCATTTCCAGTGCCACCATATTCTGTGGTTCCATATAAAGAAAGACTAGAATCCATGATTAAATTTGCTGTTGGATTTGCACCATCTCCGTTAATACCAGTAAAAGAATGAATTATTGATTCAGTCTGATCAGGTGTTATTTTAAAAACAGTACCACATCCATTTACGTTAATTGAACATTGAGTTCCTCCATACTGGGTAGTACCATACAAAGTATTATCCTTACCCATTATTAATCCTGCATAGGGATTTGCACCATCCCCATTTATCCCTGAAAATTTATATAATATAGATTCTTTGTTATCTGGTGTTATTTTAAAAACAGTACCACAACCAGCAGGATTAATATTACAATTGAGTCCTCCATATTGGGTGGTACCATATAGACTTCCATCCTTATCTATGATTAAATTAGATGTTGGATTTGCACCATCCCCATTTATTCCAGTAAAAACATAAATTATAGATTTCTTTCCTGAAGGGGTTATTTTATAAACCGTTCCTTTATTTTCTAAATTTCCACCTGAAGAAGTAGTGCCATATAAATTTCCCCTATAATCCATTACTAAATTTCCTAGAGGCTGTCCCCCATCCCCATTAACTCCTGAAAATGAACTTATAACAGATTCCATTATGCCAATCTGGGAAATTTTATAAACAGTACCACTATTATTAATTGATCCACCTGTTTGAGTTGTACCATATAAGAATCCATCAAACCCCATTATTAATCCTGAAAATGGGTTGGCTCCATCTGCTATACTTGTAAATGTATAAACGTTAATTTTTTTACCATCAGAAGTTATTTTAAAGATTGTGCCACAACCTAAAAAATTTTGACCATTCCAATTACATGTCTTATTTCCGCCAAACTTAGTTGTCCCATATAAACTGCCATCTGGTCTATTAATTAAACTTCCTTCAGGATTAGCACCATCTCCATTTAGTCCAGTAAAAGCATATAAATTTTTTATTACCCCTGTTAATGTGATTTTAAATACAGTTCCGTTATTGTTTATCCCTCCGCCAGCTGTTACCCCATATAAATTTCCGTCGATATCGTTTAATAATTTAGAGTATAAGTATGCTCCATCCCCATTTTGATTAGTAAAAGCATAAAGTATTGATTCTTTACCATCGGGTGTAATTTTGTATATAGTTCCGTAACCTAATCCACCCAATTGGGTAGTACCATATAAGTTATTATCAATATTAAATATTAGTCCTGAGTATGGAAAAGCTCCATCCCCATTTTTGTTAGTAAAAGCATAAAGTATTGATTCTCTACCATCAGGCGTGATCTTATAAACAGTTCCAAATCCACTTCCCCCAGACTGGGTAGTTCCATAGATATTTCCTTCTTTATCAAACTCAAGTGTTGCAAATGGAAAAGCCCCATCCCCATTTTGATTAGTAAAAGCATAAAGTACTGATTCTTTATTATCAGGTGTAATTTTGTATACGGTTCCGTAACCTACTCCACCTAATTGGGTAGTGCCATACATATTTCCATCACTGCCAATGCTTAAACCTCTTATAGGATTAGTTCCGTCATTATTTGTATTTGTAAATGAATATATTATGGATACTTTGCCATTTGGTATCATTTTGAAAATAGTACCACAACCTATAGATGAAGACTCATTGATTTTACAATTTAATAAGCCACCATATTGGGTTACGCCATATAAACTGCCATCATCAGCTAATGTCAAATTAGCTGATGGAGAAGCCCCATCTCCATTTGCTCCAGTAAATACATAAACAATTGATTCGTTTCCGTTTGGATCTATCTTATATATAGTTCCATAACCTATTCCTCCAAATTTTGTAGTGCCATATAAACTACCATCTGGTGTTTCAGTTAGTTTAGAATAAGGTACAGACCCGTCAGTAATATAATTAAATGATCTTAAATTTATAAAATTATACCTTGAAACAACTTGATGGATTTTCTTATTTATATTGGCAGAATTTGAAAAAATATAAAAAAATATTAAAATAAAATAAAATAATAATTTTTTTAGCATAGACATCCTTTTAAATATTGAATTACTTCTGTGTTTATATTATTTAAGTTAATGCTTCTTTAATTTTAGTTTCAAAAGCAATACATATATTTAGTAAAAGTGAGTATTTGATAAAATTAAAGGTTGGATAAACTTTCAATGTTATATGGAAAGATTTTCGCTTAAGAAAATAAATTTTTTATCTTATTCACAATTTATAGAAAAAACAGGTCAACTAAATATCCTATTAAGGATTTTTTAAACTAATTGCATGAACACATAATTCTATTCTGTATTTATTGAAGGTTTACCGGAATATGTAACTTTAAAATTTATTGATTTGGTTTATTATAACTTCCAGTAATCAAATATTATGTTTGGAAATAATGATTTTATTTTTACTTCGAGAGAATTTTTAAAATAGTTATTAGTTGTGTATTTTAGCTTGATCTATTATAAATGTTATCAGTAAGGATAAAAATGTTGTTAAATTCTTATTACCGTATTCATAATTATGCTTAAAATTATATCCTTGATTTTTTAGTGGATTAAAATTGTGACTTTCAATATGCCATCTAGTTCCAGCTACTTTCATTATTTGTTGTAAATTCTGTATTGTAATAGTTACGAATGTTATCCATATAGAAGGATAAACCACTTTACTATTCTTGAGTTCTGTGTAATCAATAATGTTCCCCAACAAGTCTGGATGGGAACATTTGATTGGAGTTGATTGACATATATATCTATATTTTATCTGTCTCTTTGCTAGATCTTTTAATAAATTTCCAATTCAGAAATGGTTTTTAATCATTAAATTTTAGCCGCTACAAATAAAAATGTTTACGAAATTGATTTTTTGATCACTTGTTACAAATATAGATTATATCATACTTTTATAATGAATAGTTAATTAATGTAAATCACTTGCTTATAAATTATTG
>CANGJN010000007.1 GCA_947454215.1 Neisseriaceae bacterium
ATTATCAAATATTCTTTTAATTTAAAATAAAATTATAAATGTAGATTTATGTTGATTTATATTATTAATTTTTTAATAAAATAAACTGCGGAATGTCGGATAACGGTTATTAGATAACAATATTAATAATCTTATTGGGAACATGTATTATTTTTTTTACTCCATTTACTATGTATTTTTTAATATTTTCATGCTCTAAAGCCATCGATTCGATTTTTTCTTTATTCATAGATTTATCAATATCTATTTTACCTCTTAATTTTCCATTTATTTGAATAATCAATTCAATTTTATCATCTAAATAATCTAAATTTTGATATTTTGGCCAGGGCTGATCATATAGTCTTGTATCAGGAGATAGGGTTAACCATAATTCTTCGCAAATATGAGGAGTTATAGGAGATAATAATATGATTATAGTTTTAAAAAATTCTTGACTAAAATGATAATTTAACTTACTCTGTGATTCAATCTTGGTATAGGAATTTAATAATTCCATTATTGATGCTATTGCAGTATTAAATTGTTTGCGTATTTGAATATCAGTGGTTACTTTCATAATTGTTTTATTTAATAGCAATTTTAATTTATCCAAACTTTCATTTGGTTGATCATTGGGCGTATAGCTAAGAATATTTTGTTGACTGTGTTCATAGACTAATCTCCATAGTTTACGAATAAATCTATAAGCACCTTCTATTCCTTTATCTGACCATTCTAATGATGACTCAGGAGGTGATGCAAATAACATAAATAATCTTACAGTATCAGCACCATATTGATTAATTATAGTATTTGGATCGACCCCATTGTTCTTTGATTTAGACATTTTTTCTTTTAACCCTATAAATACTGGGTTATTATTAGAGTCAACTGCTTTTATAACTTTTCCATTATCATCGGTTATGGTTGTAACATCTTTAGGATTAATCCAATTTTTTTTTCCAGTAATACTGTCTTCATTATAAAATGTTTCAGCTAATACCATTCCTTGTGTTAATAGGCTGGTAAATGGTTCATTTGATGAGACTATTCCGATATCGCGTAAACATTTATGAAAAAATCTTGCGTATAATAAATGAAGTATTGAGTGTTCCTCTCCACCTATATATTGGTCAACAGGTAGCCAGTAATCTGCTCTTTTATCAATAATCTCATTAGCATTATCATAAGAAGTATATCTTGCATAATACCAACTAGAGTCTACAAAAGTATCCATAGTATCTGTTTCTCTGGTAGCTATCTGTTTGCATTTTGGACAATTAATTTGATAGAACTCTTTATGTCCTTTTAATGGAGATGTAATTCCATTTGGTAGTAAATTATCTGGTAGTATAACCGGCAGGTTATTATCTACACTATCACCACAGTTGTCACAATGGATAATTGGTATTGGACATCCCCAATATCTTTGTCTAGAAATTCCCCAATCACGGATTCTATAATTTACTTTCTTTTTTCCGAGTTTTTTCTTGTGTAAAAATTCCTCTATTTTATCAAAAGCTTGATCATAATTCAAATTATCTAAAATTCCAGAATTTACTAAGATTCCTTTATCAGAAGAACAATCGATGTCTTTATCTGATTTTATAACATATTTAATATTTAAGTTATATTTTTCCTTAAATTCAAAATCTCTTTGATCATGGGCCGGTACTCCCATTACCGCTCCAGTTCCATAACTTGATAGTACATAATTTGTAATCCATACCGGAATTTTAGTATTATCTAAAGGGTTTAAAACATAAATACCTGTAAATATTCCTGTTTTTTCTTGGGTGGCGAGTTCTTCTTCTGAAATTCCACCTTTAGCGCATTCTTTTATATATTGAGCTATATTTAAATCTGTTTTCATTAAAGTTAAAGATAATGGGTGATCAATAGAAATAGCTAAGAATGTTACCCCCATTATAGTATCTGGTCTAGTACTAAAAACAACTATCCCATCTTTATCTTTTTCAAATGGAAAACAAATTTCCATGCCAATAGATTTTCCAATCCAATTTTTTTGCATTAATTTTACTTGTTCTGGCCAGTTTGGAAGATTGTCTAAGTCTTGGAGTAATTCTTCTGCATAAGCTGTTATTTTAAAATAATACATAGGTATTTGTTTTTTTTCAACCAAGGCTCCAGATCTCCATCCTCTGCCATCTATAACTTGTTCATTTGCTAAAACTGTGTTATCTATAGGATCCCAATTTACAATACCATTTTTTTTATAAATTAACCCTTTATTATATAATTTTATAAAAATTAATTGTTGGTGTTTATAATAATCAGGTGAACATGTTGTTATCTCTCTGCTCCAATCTACTGCTAACCCTAAACTTTTCAATTGATGGCGCATATAATTAATATTCTCATGAGTCCAATCAGAAGGCGGTTTAGCAGTTTGTAGGGCGGCATTTTCCGCAGGCAGTCCAAATGAATCCCAGCCAAATGGATGCAAAACATTATATCCATTCTTTTGATAGAAACGAGCAAAAACATCACCTATAGTATAATTTCTTACATGTCCCATATGCAACTTTCCTGATGGGTATGGTAACATTGATAAACAATAAAATTTTGGTTTGTTAGAATTTTCATTTACATAGTATGTTTTGTCTTGCTCCCATTTTAATTGCCATTTAGATTCAGTTAATTTAAAATTATAAATTTCGTTCATGATTATTAGATCCTTAAGTTTATTTATTAAAATATAAAGTAATAATTATAACATTTTTAAGAATGAGTAATACTTAAATATTAAAGCAATTATAAAATGAATTAAATCTATTTTGAAATATTTTATTATAGAAATTAGTATATTTTAAATTTGTTAATACTAAGTTTTAAAACTAAATACAAGTATAATATTGAAATGTAAGTTGTGTTATAGTCTTAATTTAAAACATATAAATCCTATAAGAGTTTTATTGATTTTCAACATTTTATAAAATGATTTTTAGAAAAAATAGCAGGATTTTTGAGTAATTTGGGGGACATTTAATTGGAGAAAAAAAGTTTTTTCTTTGTAAATCAAGTTAACTAACTAGAATTTATTAATAAATTTTACTACAGCATTGATGATAAAAAATCAAATTTAATCAATAAGATATTAAATAATAATTTTTTAACTTTCAGTGTAAATTAAAAATTTGAATTAATTATATCACAGAAAATTATAAAAATCAATTTTACTACAAAAGGACTTTGGCTATTTTTTTTTAATATTTATGTTATAAAAATTGTATTTGTCATGTGAATAACCAGTAAAATATTTTACCGTGTTAGATTACATTATTTTTTTAAGCAAACATTAACATTTTTAAAAAAATTACCAAAGTCAAGTAAAACAACACCATAATTTATGAAAGTGCTATAGATAGAAGATTATAATTTAACTGGAAATTGGCTTCTAATATAGTTATATTGATGCCAGTAAGGGTATATTGGTTGACATCTGCTAACATCATCTAATCGATTTATTTGTTCATCTGTTAATTTCCATCCAACTGATCCTAAATTTTCTAATAATTGTTGTGGATTCCTTGCACCTATAATTATATTACAGACAGTAGGCCTCTGTAATAGCCAATTTATAGCAACTTGAGGAATTGTTTTATTTATTTCTAAAGCAATATCATGCAATACATCAACTACATTATATAAGTGTTCTGTATCAACATTAGGACCTTTAAAATCTCCTCCCTGCTTAATTCTTCCATCCATCATTTCCTTTCCCCTTCTAATTTTACCACCAAGTCTTCCCCAGCCGAGTGGACTCCAAACCATAATACCAATATTTTGATCAACACCAAGAGGCATAAGTTCCCATTCATACTCTCTATTAACTAAAGAATAGTATGCTTGGTGAATAATATATTTAGCAAAATTAGACTTTTCAGATATTGATAATGATTTCATCAAATGCCACCCAGAGAAGTTAGAGCAACCAATATAGCGAATTTTTCCACTTGATACTAAGTCATCTAATGCTCGTAAGGTTTCTTCCATCGGGGTAAGTGGGTCAAATGCATGAATAAAATAAATGTCAATGTGATCAGTCTTTAATCTTTTCAAACTATACTCACAAGATTTAATAATATTAAATCTTGATGACCCGAGATCATTTATTTCCTCATTCATGGGGAATGTGCTTTTAGTAGAAATTAATACTTTATCTCTCCGCCCTTTAATTGCCTCACCTAATATTTTTTCAGAATTCCCAAATGAATATGAATTAGCAGTATCAAAAAAATTAACCCCATGATCTAAGCATATATCTATAAGATATTTTGCTTCTTCTATATTTGTGTTGCCCCATTTTTTAAAAATTCCCTCTCCAGAGAATGTTCCTGTACCAAAACTTAAAGCAGGTACCATGAGTCCAGAATTACCAAATTTACGATATTCCATGATTAAAACCTTATAAAATTAATAATATTTTTGTATTTAAATAAATACGAATTAAAAATAAAATATCCAACAGTCATTTCTTTGAATATTAACTATCTTAATTTTTTAGAACTTAAGGATAAAAATTTTTTGTTTAAATAAACGCTTTAACTCTTGTGTATTTTATATTGCTATTTCCAATTATAGAATTCGAGTAGATGTAATTAAAATTTATAATTTTATTAAAAGTAAAAGTGAAATAAAAATTAAAAAACTTTATATGTGATAAAATTATAAGTAGGTGAAAATAAATATATAGTTTATATATTTCAATGGGATATAACTATATATACAATTATTGTTAGGAATGAACATGAAAACATTAAAGTTTCAATATATTCCATTTATATTATTTGTCAATTTAAGTCCAGCAAGTATGTTTGATACTTATAATTCTAAAATTGGTTCAGTCGGTTTAATAGCAAGTTCTACAACTGGAACAATCTATTTTCATGGTTATGTTCCAACAACATCAAGCAGCTCTTTTCAAGACAATATGGTATTAGATGGTGATAAATATACAGATTTAATTATGTCAAATTATATTGCAGGAGTTTTATTAGGTTATAATATAACCAAGATTTTCCCTGGAATAAATTTTGATAAAGATTATATTTATGGCTCATTAATGGGACAGTTGCTCCAAGAGAACTTTCAAACCCAAGATTATCTGTCAACAACTAACTTAATAGATCCTTCTCCTAATCAGGTTTATCTAATGGGAGTAGGTCAAGGTGGTCCATATCAAATAAATGGTTTTTATTGGGATATGGTTGGAGGTAATTATTCTCCATCTGGATATTCTTTAATTAATTATGTTGCTATCCAAAAAAATATAGGATTTACAATGGCAGAACAACCAAATCAAAAGAATTTAGTAGTTCCTCCTATATTCAATAATAAATATTTTGGTCCTATTTTAGCCGCTTATTATATATTTAACAATTTTAGATCATTATTGGCAATTAATAAAATTGCAACTAATCCAATACCTAACTTTAATAAATGTATAACTTTGTTAGCAAATATTGCAAATAATCCTTTAGATATAATTGATAGTTATGCATACAATCAAGGATTTTATGGTGGGCTTTTAAACCAAGCAACTACAGATTGCGTTAAAATGACAAGTAAGGATTTTCTTAATAAATATAATAACTTTAGTAATGCTGGCTCAACTTCCGGTCAAAATATTAATACTTATTTACAATATCCTTATCAAGTAAGATTTTATTTAAATGAGTTCTATAATATGTCTTTATTAAATCTTAATGTTACAGTGTCGTTCTCTATACAACAATTAAGAAGTGTGTTTGTCAGTGTATTTGGTTATTTAGCTTATATTGATCAGAATAATAATTATACTGTGATACCATCTAATAAATCAGGTGCCGCATTTGATCTGGCTTTAAGTAAATTGAATATTCCTAGTACAGCAACATATAACTTAAGCGACAATAGTCAAAGGTCTACAATTTATTCTTTACTTGAGAACTCTATCAAAAATCTAGAGATTTCCTTGCCCAATGATTTTTCTCAAACAGTTACTTATCAAATAAGTATTCCTCTTCCAACTTGCCCTAATAACGTAGCAATTTATCCTGTAAATTTAGGTACATATAAAGTGGGAACTATTGTTATAGGAATAGATAAAAAATATTACTCTTGCATAGTTGCTAATTTGTGTAATACTCAACCACCTTCTCAGTATACCATTGGTTCAGGTTTTGCTTGGTCTCAGGCATGGACAGAATATCAATGTAAATTAAATAATTAGTTAAACAAAAGTTTGCGGTTAAAAAAAATTTTAGTTTTGCAAATCTTCAAGGGAGATATTATTTAGCTGTTTTCCACGAGAGTAAAATCACAGATAATAGTACTCTATGCATTTTTGAGGTATGAAATTAACTTGTTGACATTGTTCTTATACTCACTAGTAGATCACAATCGCATCAGTATCTTTTTCCTCTCTACATTTATATGATATTCCTTATTTAACTTCAAAATAGTTTAACAATTTAGATAGTTAATACCCGATAAAAATTCTGCGTAGCTCATAAGTAACATTTTAATGAATGGTCAAAACTGGCAAGTATCACTGCAATCCTTAATCTATATCGGAATAAGGTTTCCAAATGCTTTACTTTTATTAACTTAGCATTTTGTTGTTACCTAAGAACATGAATAAATCGAATGGGGATTTTTCTAGAGTATTCTTAACAAATTGTTTGTTGCAAATATTAATACTAAAATATTAGTTGGTATTTGAAAAATAATTTTTTCTTAGAGATTTTTCCTTTTTAAGATTTAAAGATATTTGAATACTTGGTGAAAAGGTATACTCTTATACTCTATCATTATTTGCAAGTTGAAAATTTGAATGAGATATAAATTTGTAATTTTTAACATGAGTGTAAAATTATAAAGGAAAAACTAATTTGAGTGAATGATTCAATCTTGTACATGCAGTGGGTAAATAAAAAAACAACATAAATATTTTAACATAAAATATTTATTTAAGTTGATAAACTCTTTAAATACTCATTTGCCAAAATTGATTTATACTTAAATTTGCAATAATTTACGTTTTAATAAATTACAAACAATTGTAGATTTCTAAATATATTGGTTATTATAATTATTTAAGTAGCTTTTCTACTTTATCGCACAATAAACGCCAATCGAATTCTTTAATATTATAATTAGTACCAAGATTCAATAATAATTCTTTTTTTTATTTGCCACGAGAATGTCTATATTTACGATATAACCGAATAGTATTTTTTATTCATCTTATTTAAAAGTTTTAACAGGGAACATAATAATCCACCAAAATTAACATATGAAAATATTATAATATGAGCAATAAATACAATCCAATATATTGTTTAATTTTCGGCGACACGAGATTTTAAAAAACAATACCAAAGAAAAACAATAACTTAAAATTTACACTAGTCATTTTTATATAAAATCATATACTTTTTTAAACACCTGTGAACTTGGGTATAGTTAATTTGTGTATAAAAAAATTACATTATTTTTTTAAAAAAATAGTGCAAAAAGTAGGCTATAATTATTGAAGGTTTTTATAAATTCAATTTAAAAATTAAATATACTTTTTTATGTAAACTGTCGCATTAAATAAATGAAAATTTTATTTAAGATACTAAGTTAAATCAATAATTTATTTAATTTGTCGAGCCTTTACTGGACCATATAGATAAGAATTATAAATTGATATTGAACTATTGTCTTCTGGTGAATAAATTGTAAGATTTATTCCATTCTTTTTAGAAGTACGCTGAAAATGAACAGTTCGATTTTTAAAAGTTTCTAATAGCACCTCTTTCTTCGATATATTTATATCATAAAGATTTTTATCAATCTTTAAAATTTGTATTTGCTTATATTTTAAAGATTTATATCTTGAGTTTTTATGAATAAATACAATAATTTGTTGATCCTCTAATTTTTTAAGTAGTCTGTTTAAGTAATCTAAATCATCGTTATTAATTTTATTTTTTAAAGACACAAAACTTTGTTTATATTTTTCATTTAACTTTTTTATTACTTGATCTTCATGCTCTTGAATTTCTTGAGATTTGTCTTTAGTACTTGTTCTTGATAAAGATAGAGCATAACTATTAATTACATAAAAAAAATCTTTTGGTTTTGTATCTTTTGAAACATCATATATTGGATCACCTGATCCAGAAATTGGAACTTTACGAAATTGTAACCTTACTCCTCTCCCAGGTATTGAAGCAACATAAACTCTTCGATACTCCCTTTTTAATATATCTCCTTTTGGTGTATATAAATAAATATTATAATAAATAACATCATCTACCTTTTTACATATTTCAAATACTAATTTATTATAGATCCTTTTTCTATGAGGTTTACCCTCTTCAAACTCTATTATAATTGATAGGTCATCATCTAGATGATTAAATATACGTTGAATTTCTGTAAATTTATCTGAAGTAATATTTGAGATTATCACCTTTTTACTATTCTCGATGGAAGAGTTAAGTACACCATATTCAGAATCTTTTTTCATAGGTGTATTAACTTTACAACTGTCAATATCAGAATTATCTCTTATAGTAGAACCACCTAATTCATGACTATCTCCTTCGTAACTTGAAGAATCCTCATCTCCTTCGTAACTTGAAGAATCCTCATCTCCTTCGTAACTTGAAGAATCTTCATCTCCTTCGTAACTTGAAGAATCCTCATCTAGTTCGTTTCTTCTTCTTTTAGTTCCTCTGGCCTCTTTATTTACTTTTAAGGGCGTGGTGATTGATTGAGCAGTTAATTGTGCTTCTTCATCAGTATGTAAATCACGATACTCATAAAGAGTTAAGTCATCGTTACTTGTAGGTTTTTGATGTGAAATAAAATCCTTAATATTTTCGTCACTCGAATCTAGATAAAAAAAGTAATCATTAGCGGCTATATACTTTAAATATGCACGTAAGTGTTGAGGACTAACTCCAATATCCCCATACCTACTTATAAATTGATCAAATAATGGTGCAAAATTAGGATCAGACGTATTTGAAGAATCCTTATCTATTTTTTTATAAGATTCAGGGAGTTTTTCCAATTTAGCATTTAAATTAAATCGGTATTTATTATTACTAAATATAGTAGAAAGTATAATATGTGAGGTAGCATCGTCATCTATACATTTATCAAATTTTAAAAAAAACCCGTATCCTATAAAGTACACATAAAAATTATCTTTTTCTCTAGCATATATAACATTTTCATTTATATAGTTCATAATAAAAACCTGATTAAAATTGTCTTCTAATGTATTTAATTTCATATTAAACTCTGCACATGACATTGAGTTAGCAATATTAAATATAGATATAAATATTAAAGTTTTAACTAATAAAATTAAACTATTTCTCATATCACTACTTTCTTAATTGATATTGTTAAAAAGAGTTATAAATTAAAATAACATTGACTTTTTGATTCACAATCTAAGTGAACTGTTGTTTCTTAAAATGTAACAGCAATACACTCAATCTTTTAATAAATGATTCTATTATAAATTTAGGTTAATGATAAATATCAGTAATAAAAATAAACTCATATCTATTATTATCTGTGTAATATATGAATAACCATTTTATTAATACTTGTTTCTCTCCAAAATTATATCAAAGACTGATACCATAAATAATTTGACAACATAGTTGATTTAAAACTCTTACAAAAATGTGTTTTTATTTTTATAATAAATTGCTATTTTATCTTTTTAAAAAGGTAATAAAATTATAACATACTTTATATCAATAAAAAAAAATTTATGTCACACTTAAGTATATAATACAACTTTTGATAAAGATCATATAAGATTAGTTAAATTAATTTGAGATAATTATACTTAAATTTACAATAAACTTATGATATATACATAAATTTATTTTATTGTGTTTTAATTCACAGGTTTTGTTTTTACCCTACCAAATCAAAACAGACAGTTATGTGGTTTTTATAAATGATGGCTGGTGAATCTTAGTAAATAAACTTATATTATATTTTATTAATAAAAAAAATTTTACCTTTATCTCGAACCTTTATTTAAAATTAAAAAACAACCAAATTCATTCAAAGGAATCGATATTATTTAAATCAATCTTTTATGTTTTTAGAGGTTTTATTTAAATAATTCATCTGGATTATCCTAAAAATTTTTTCTGAACCACCTGTGAAGTATTTAATAAAAGAAATACAGTTGTCCTTTAACAATTTCAAGGTTTTTTCATGGATAAGAAGATTATTGATTGAATCAATTGCTTCTTTCATAGAGTTGACCTGAATTGAACAATTATATTTTAAAGAGTCAGAGGAAACCTTTTTAAAATTATACATAGATTGACCAAATATTACTGGAACTGAAAAATATAAAGGTTCAATAATATTTTGTCCTCCATGTTCTATAAAACTCCCCCCCATAATTGCTAAATCAGCCATCTGATAATAGGAAAACATTTCTCCCATGCTATCTCCAAGAAAAACTTCGGTAGTTGTAAGAATTGGTAAATTATCTGACCTTTTTTGATAATTAAACTTATATTTTTTTATTAATAACTCTACCTCATTAAATCTTTCTGGATGTCGTGGAACAATAATAATTAAATAATCAAATGGTCTAGTTAAACAACTTAATATCATTTCCTCTTCTGAGTTTCCAGTAGAAGCAAAAATTACTATTTTTTTATTAAAAATATATTGTGTAAAAAAATTTTTATCTAAGGTGCTTTTATTGGAGTTTATTATATCAAATTTTATATTATTGACAACATCACTATTATTTTTATAACCTAATTGTTTAAAGTAATTTAAACTATCGATATCTTGGCATAAGATATATTCAAATTTATTTAATATGGGGGTAATTAATGCTCTAATTCTGAGGTAAGATTTGAATGATTTCTCTGACAATCTAGCATTTAATAATAATAAAGGTATATTAAGTTTATGTGCATAAAAAATAATATTTGGCCAAATTTCAGTTTCTATTATTAGACCGATTTTAGGTTTAAAAATATTAAAGAAAAGTTTTAC
>CANGJN010000008.1 GCA_947454215.1 Neisseriaceae bacterium
ATATTATAAGTAAAATAATACCTAATAAGGGAAATATTTTTTTTGATTTATTCATAGAGGGTGTTGAAAATGTTCATAAGACGGCAGAGGCATTTGTAAGTATTTTGCATTGTCAGGAAGAAGAAAAGTTAAACGCTTTGTTGATAAAATCAAAATTACTGAAACAGAATGCTAATGAAATTAATAAAAGAGTTGTTTATACTTTAAATAATATGTTTATCACACCTTTAGATAGAGGTGATATTCAAGAATTATCTGGCTTATTAAATAAATTAACTAAAAGAATTGCTAAAATAAGCACTAAACTTAAAATTTATAATATAGATGCTACTTGCGACGATTGTTTGATAAAAACAGCTGATACATTACTACTAATTGCAAAGAATTTAGAAGATATCATTAAAGCATTAAAGACTGAAGATGCTAAAAAAATAGAAATACTTAATGAAATTATTTCAGAATTGGAGGAAAATGGAATTGAAGACTTTAGGCATGCCATAAATGAAATGTATTCTGGTGAATTTGATACACTAACTATTTTAAAGTTAAAAGAAATATATAAAAGCATTGATTCTGTAATTGAAATTGAAGTAAGTCTTGCAGATTTGGCTCTACAGGTTTCTCTTAAGAGAATTTAGTATGCTAAGTTTGATACATGTAAATTTATCGGCATATGCTTTAATTATTTTAGCATTAATTTTTGAGTTTTTAAATGGATTTCATGATACCGCTAATACGGTAGCAACATCAATTTCTACTAAATCTTTGGGGCCATTCCAAGCAATATCTATAGCGGCTATTTTTAATATTATAGGTGCCTTAAGTGGAACTGCTGTTGCGGTAACTATAATTAGTGGCTTTGCATCTCCAGTATATGCTACTCCCAATGTTTTGTGTGCTGCTTTATTGTCAGCAATATCTTGGAATATTATTACCTGGTTATTTGCTCTTCCAACATCTTCATCACATGCATTAATTGGTGGTCTAGTTGGTGGAATAATTTTTAATGCCAATATTAGAGTAATACATTTTAAGGTATTATTATTTAATGTAATATTACCTATGATTGTTTCGCCCATTTTAGGTTTTATTTTATCAATGTTTATTGCTGTTTTATTGCTTAAAATATTTTCAAATAATACCAAACCTAGAAAAACTAATAATATATTAAGAGAATTTCAGGTTTTATCAACAGCCTTCTTATCTTATAGCCATGGGGCAAATGATTCACAAAAAACAATTGGAATAATAACTTTAATTTTATTTAATTTTAAGTTAATTGGAACTGCTACAGCACCATCTTGGGTAATATTTATTTGTGGATTATTTTTAGCATTGGGAACTTTTTTTGGCGGGATTAGTATTATTAAAACTCTTAGTACTAGGGTTGCAAAACTAAGTCCTAGTGGAGGAGTTGCATCAGAGTTATCTTCAGCAATTCTATTGCTAATTGCATCTAAATTAGGAATGCCGTTAAGTACAACACATGCTATTTCAGGTGCAATAATGGGGGCAGGATGGTCTGGGAGTAAATATGGGGTTAATTGGGGTGTTGTTAAATCAATGGTAATCAATTGGGTTTTAACTTTACCAAGTTGTATTCTTATTTCAGGATTTATACTTCATATCTTAAATAAATTATAATTTATTTAAGAAAATAAAAAAAGTGGTTAATAAATTAAATTAACCACTTATAATTTTATTATTCTGTAACCACAGCATCAGGTACAGTTTCTTCAGCCTGATGTACAATATTATCTATTTTAGGTGTATTATGTTGTTTTAATGTAAGTTTTTCTTTGATACGAGCAGATTTTCCAGAGCGTTCTCTTAAATAGTATAATTTAGCCCTTCTCACATCACCTCTACGTTTAACTTCAATATTATCAACTAAAGGGGAATACGTTTGAAATGTTCTTTCAACGCCTTCTCCAGCAGAAATTTTTCTAACAATAAAAGAAGAGTTTAACCCACGATTTTTTTTGGCGATTACCACTCCTTCGTAAGACTGAATTCTTTCTCTAGTTCCTTCTTTTACTTTTACATTTATTACAACAGTATCACCTGCAGCAAATAATGGAATTTTTTTATTTAATCTAGCAATTTCTTCTTGCTCTAATTGTTGAATAATTTTATTCATAATATTTCCTTATCTTGTTCCTACTTAGATTTAATTTTAATTATCTCATCAAGTAGACCAGATTCTAATTTATTTAAATTTCGTTTCTTAATAAGTTCAGGACGCTTTTTAAAAGTATTCCATAAACTCATTTGCAAACGCCAACGTTCTATTTGTTTATGATTTCCAGAGAGCAGTATATCAGGAACCGAATTATTTTTATAAACTCTTGGAACAGTATAATGGGGGTAATCTAATAAACCATTCATAAAAGAATCCATTACAGCAGAATTGCAGTCATGTAAAGCATTTGGTAAATGACGAATTATACCATCCATAATAGCCATTGCAGGTAATTCTCCACCAGATATAACAAAATCTCCTAACGATAATTCAAGATCAATGTTATTCTCTATAAACCTTTCATCAACTCCTTCATATCTTCCACAAACAAATATAATACTTTTCTCTAAAGATAAATTTTTAATCATATCTTGATTAACAGTTTTTCCTTGAGGAGAAAGGTAAACTTTTAATGGTACTGTATCTTTAGATAACTCTATGGCTTTTTTCATAGCTAAATCTAAAGGTTCAACCATCATAACCATACCAGGACCACCACCATATGTTTTGTCATCTATTTTTTTATGAATATTTGTAGTATAGTCTCTAGGATTAATACAATTTAACTCATATAAATTGTTATTATAAGCCTTGGATGTTATTCCATATTTAGTTATACATTCAAACATTTCAGGAAAAATACTTATAACATTAAAAATCATTTTAATATGATATTTCCCAATCTACTAATATGGATTTATTTTGTAAATTTACATCAATTATAAACTTATTTACAAAAGGAATTAGCAATTCTTTTAGGTCATTTTTTATTTTTATCACCATAATAGAATTCGCTCCATTCATCATGAACTTCTCAACTGTTCCTAATTGATCATTTTTATTAAATACCGAAAAACCAATTAAATCAAATTGATAGTATTCATTATCTGCTAATTTAGGAAGTTTGTCTCTCAAGACTCCAATAGTTAATCCTTTTAGAGACATAGCAATATCTCTATCAGATACTTTATCTAATTTTACATATAAAAAGTTTTCTTTAGAAAAAGATTCAATTAACTTATACTCTTTCCATATATCATCTATTTGAATTAAAATACTATCAAATTTAGTCAAATTTTCAGGGCTATCAGAATCACTTTTGATTTTTACCCAACCTAAAACTCCAAAAGCACCTGTTATTGTTCCCATAGGAACAATAGATAGATTACTATTAAGCATTTGCCTTGTGAATTTTAATTAGATTTTTTACAGTTGGAGAAAGTTTTGCTCCTACATCTACCCAATGTTTTATTCTATCATTATCTAATCTGAATGCCTCTGCATTTTCCTTTGCTCTAGGGTTGAAAAAACCTAGTTTTTCAATAAAATTACTATCTCTTCTAGATCTAGAGTCTGTAGCAACAATATGATAAAAGGGAAGATTACGGCTTCCTCCACGAGCTAAACGAACTACTACCATGTAAATATCCTTAAAAAAATTAGAACATTATTATATAATAAAATTATTTGATAATGTTATGGTGTTGTTAATATATGTAATATAAACAATAAATATGTTAAAATATTTATAAATTCGATTCATGTTTTTTATTAATAAAGTCCATTAAATAGAAACAAACACTTTTACATCCAAAGCCAGTGACTCCAGATATAAGAAAAACTTTATCAAAATTGGTATTGGTTTTATACTTTTTAAAGTCTTTGATAAATTTTTTTATTTTTGTGTTATCTAAATCATTATTGACTATATCAACCTTATTTAATACTAGAAATCTTGGCTTGTTGTATAGTTCAATATTATATTTTTTTAATTCTTCTAAAATTGCGATGTTTTTGCTGACAACATCGTCACTTTCATTCATAGGGAATATATCAATCAAATGGAGTAAAATTTTTGTTCTTTCTAAATGTTTTAAGAACTTTATCCCTAATCCTACACCATCAGATGCACCTTCAATAATTCCTGGAATATCTGCAATAACAAAACTTTTATTCTGTTCAACCTTCACCACTCCTAAATTAGGGTATAGAGTAGTAAACGGATAGTCTGCAACTTTAGGAGTAGCATTAGAAACAGATCTTATAAATGTTGATTTACCAGCATTTGGTAAGCCTAATAGACCAACATCAGCTAATACTTTAAGTTCTAATTTTAAGGTTTTCTGTTCACCTTCTCCTGCTGGAGTAGTTTTTCTTGGAGCCCTGTTAGTAGAAGATTTAAAATGTAAATTTCCAAGGCCACCTTTTCCTCCTTTTGCTATGATAACTTCTTGACAGTTATAACTCAAGTCAGTAAGAGTTTCATTAGTTTCGACGTCTATAACTATAGTACCAACTGGAACTCTTAAAAAAATATCTTCTCCACCTCTACCATTGCAGTCACTTCCTCTTCCCATTCCACCATTTTGAGCAACGTATTTTTTTATAAATCTATATTCAATTAAGGTATTGATATTTTCATCTGCAATTATAATAACATTTCCGCCTCTTCCTCCATCACCACCATCTGGACCTCCACGTTCTATAAATCTTTCTCTTCGAAATGACGCAGAGCCTTTGCCACCATTACCAGCAATTACTTCTATAGTAGCTTCATCAATAAATTTCATTAATTTACCTTATTATTCAAAATATAAATATTAATAGACATTTGGCTCGATTGTAAAATTTTTTATTAACATTAAGTATTTTGCGGGACTGTGTAAAGTTAACAATTTATACAACTATATATAAAGAAAAAAATTATTATTAGTGATCAAAGGACATATTAGCGTGGTATTTATTTTGTTAAAGATTTTATAGTTTGTCTAAGTATTATTATATACCTATTACTTCTGATTATCTAATATTATGTAACTTTTAAATTATAGAATTAAGCAAAAAATTATAATGTAATGCAAGAATAATGTAGATTCGACAACAATTGTTCTAACTTTATAGGAGATGCTTAAAAAATTTATCTAATAGATTAATCACAACTTAGATTGCCTTGTAATTTAGGTGATTTCCTTCAGGTTTCAATTTTAGATTTTAAGTATTTTAATTAATGTGGTGTAATACAACATTATTAATATCACAATTGAAACGAACAATCAGTTATTAAAATATAGCATTTTCTTTATTTACTAAACCTTGGTTTTTTCTTAATAAGTATGTCAACTGTATGTTTCTTATTCTCTTAGAATATAAACTTTGACTCTATCTAAATTTTCTAGTAATCTATTTCATTTACCTTTTCATCACTACATTATTTTATCTAATTCTTCTTTGAAATAATTGATTATCAACAACATGTAGTGTTTTTTAATAATGCTATAATTTCGAAAATAATTTTATACTTATATTGGTGATGAAATGTTTTTTTCAGGAAAAATTTTAGAATCCAAAATAATTTCCCAAAAAGTTCCTTTAAATTGTATTGTCATATTCTTAATGTTATTTTCCCCAAGCATCATTAAATTTAACGTGATCTTTTTGGGTTAGGTTTTTGTAGCTTTTAAAAACCATTTTATGTTCATTATCTAATATATACAGTATATCCATAAAAAAATTTTATCTAAACTTACAATACATTGATACTGTTGAGTAATAATGAAATTTGTTTCGAAGTTTACTAATAAATTTTTATGTTAATAGATTTATTAAAAATTTTAATTGGGAGCATCTCTATTTTAAATAATATTTAATACCGAAATTCAATAATTTATAGAATAATATAAAAATTGAATTTCGGTTTAAAATAACTTTATTCAGTTAAACCATAACTTTTGATTTAAGAATTTATGCATCAACTATAGAGCTTCGACATTAACAATACTGCGATTAAATTCTCCACCAACTGAAAATCTTACTGTACCATCAATCTTAGAAAATAAAGTATGATCCTTACCCATACCTACATTTAATCCTGGATGAAATTTAGTTCCTCTTTGCCTTACAATAATATTGCCAGCTACAACCAATTCACCTCCAAAAACTTTTACTCCTAACATTTTAGGATTTGAGTCACGACCATTTCGCGAACTACCACCAGCTTTCTTCGTTGCCATATTTAGATTCCTTTATTTATTGAAATAATATCTATTTCAGTATAGTTTTGACGATGTCCTTGATGTTTTTGAAAGTGTTTCCTTCTTCTCATCTTGAAAATCTTAACTTTTTTATGCCTACCATTGTCAATAACTTTGGCTGTTACATTCGCACCTTCTACAAGTGGTTTCCCAATTAAAATACTACCATCATCAGTAATCATTAACACTTCTGAAATAGTGATAATTTCACCAATGTTTGCCGGCATCTGTTCTATTTTTAATTTATCGCCAACAGCAACCTGATATTGTTTGCCGCCAGTTTTTATTACCGCATACATCGTTTTCTCCTAATTAATTAACTTTTATATTTCCTAAAATAATAGAAAATATTCAACACAATATTTTACTTTATTATGTATTGTTTTGTCAAAAAAATTTTATTTTAAATTTTAATAATAGTTAATTAAAGATGATGAATTTATTTATTTTATAAGTCTTTACCTCAAAATATTACTAACTTATTAATTTTTATACTTTTCCTGTATTTTTGATTAGTTTAATATTTTAATTAATTTGTTTATATATTAATTTTTATAACCGGCATTAAGTTTTTCTTTTTAAAAATATAATATATTGATTTAATTAGATTTATATATAATTTTTATTACAAGTATAAATATTAATGAATAAAAAAAGCGTAAATAAATACTCTAGTTTTTTAAAAATGCAATTACGACTACTACATCTTTTGGTCAAACTACTAAATAGTATATTTTAAAGATGTCAGTTTAAATTATTTTAATATTGTTGTTTTTTATACTCAATGGCATAGCATTTGATTTTAATGCATTATAAATTATCTTTTTTCAGGAGTTTGTTTAGAGTACCCTCGACATATTATCAATTTTTTTTGATCAAAAACTATTGAAGAACTTTCTTGTGTTTGTGTTATATTTTCACAAATAGAATAAATTTTGTGTTGTTTAAGTTGATATCCTATTGTATGAATTATTTGATATGCTAACAATTGCTACAAACATGTGTTTTCAATTCTTGAATTCCTTCCATCATTTCCTCATAAAGTACCCATATTATATCCCTTCTAAAATTTAATAAAATGTGTTATAATTATATTTAACATTATTTATATTTAAATTTTAAGAAATTGCATATTTGTCTAAAAAATAATGTATAATTAGTTGGTATAAACAACATTTAGTTTTAATTAGATTATAACAAAAAAATTACTTCTGTTACTATATTTAAATTTTTTTAATTATAAATCAACGATGTTGTCAACTTTATTTTATCTATACAAATCAGTGCATTATTCCAAAAGTACAATATATTAACTTAAAATTAAAGATATTTAAATATCAATATAGAAATGAAAACAAAAAATTTAAGAGTTAATTTAATTGGTTTTTAATTTAATATTATTTATAAAGCGGAAAGATGAGAAATAAATTTCAAATGTTTGTTTATATTATAGTACTTATATTTGGTAAATCTAATGCCTTTGTTGTTGTTGATTATATTGGGGCAGTAGCAAAAGAAAATTATTCTTCTTTTTCAACTCACTTAAGTGAGTTGAAAAAACATGCAGTAACTATAGAAATTATCTTTTCGAGTGGTGAAATAGAATTTGTTAACGGATATGCTGAAGGAAATTCTTTATTTTTTCTTAATACGTTTTTAAAATACGAGTTTATATATGATCCCACATTTATAAACCAAGTAATTTATGTTTTAGATGATAAAAAAATAATAATGGATAATATTCTTATATTAAAATCAGTTAATAAATGGAATATTATTGGCATAACTGGTGATACAGATGAATTTGGTAAAGATTCGTTAAGTCAATTCACTCCATATTTTTTAAGTAGAGATGCAACTAAAGGTTCATTATTCAAGAATTCACTAATTACTGGTTATTTAAAAGAAGTAAATAGTTTCTTTATAAATAATCACTTGGGTAAGTGGGTTGATTATTATGAAGATTCTAAACTTAATATTAAAATAAAAGTGTATTCTAATAAAATAATTGAGGATTCTTGGTTTATAATTGGAAAGCCTAATGGTAAGGATGTTGATGAGGTTATCCCATTAAACTATATAAATAAAGACTTTTTATTAATTAGTCATAAATTAAATGATGTTACACAAAGTACTTTTTTAATGCCTGTAAATGGGTTAAAGTTTAGCCAGTCTGATATAGGAGCTTATTTAGTAAAATGTAAATATGTTTCTGAGGTTGTTTTTCCATGCAAATTTTTTGGTCAAATGACTAAGGTTGTAAATATTGATAAAGAAAAACAGATGGTGATTTGGAGTCTTATTCATACTCAATTGTTATTTGAAAATAAATTTTTATTTAAAAGTCGAATAATGCATACTTTGGCTTCAATAGATCCAAATAGAGATCAGGGTGTTGTAATTGAGCCTAAGGGTACGGAAGGAGAAACATTCTTATCACAAGGTGATTCATTAGTGGGAGTTGATAAAATACATCAAACCATACCAAGATCTCCTCATAAAGATGAGCATACATTAGATCATGAATTGCCATCTACAAGTAAGAAACAGAAACTTAATTCTTTTGATAAAACACATTTAGCTTTATTTGGGAATACTTGTGAAAATATTAATATATTGGGACTCCATTATCTAAATGAAGATGTGATAATATTTGTTAATAAAATAGAAGATAAAGTTTCAATGGATTGGTTGTTTGGAGTATACAATATAGAAGGAATATATAAAAAAAATGATGAAGAAACCGAATTTACGCAATGTTATATATCTGATGAAGGAGATTATTTAATTTAACTATCTATTCTATGTGATTTTGAGATAGATAAATTAAAATATGTTGCTATATTTAGTCTATAATAATTTTTATAGAAGTTAAGATTTACTCTTACTACTTTGTACCCATCTTTAACACTTTCAAAATATTAATAAAATAAATCAGTTACTTGTCAAATTTCCCCAATTTTAATTGTTCCACTATAAACTTACTTTTTTTACTCATTTATTATAAAAAAATGGTATCCACTCTAAAGTAATCGGTAAAATAAAAAAATCTACATGAATCTTTTAAATGTAGTAAAATATTGTTATTAAATTAAACAAAAATGGTTATAAGATTTAAATTTATTATACCATAACGTTATAAACAAAATTATAAATTATAAAAGCATATTGTATCACAGACTCAAGTTTTCCCCATGTACGTGGGGGTGTTTCTATAGTTAAAATTATTTTTTAGGAAGGATTTATTATGAATAAAATTAAAGTATTAAGCCCAATTGTGGAAATTGATGGGGATGAGATGACTAGAGTCATCTGGAGTAATATTAAAAACCAATTAATTTTACCTTATTTAGATTTAGATATTAAATATTTTGATCTAGGAATTGAGAACAGAGATGCTACTGATGATATGGTTACCTTAGAATCAGCGAATGCAATCAAGAAATTTAATGTTGGTATCAAATGTGCAACGATTACTCCTGATGAAGCAAGAGTTAAAGAGTTTAATTTAAAAAAAATGTGGAAATCGCCTAATGGTACTATACGAAATATTTTGAATGGAACTGTATTTAGAGACCCGATAATATGTAAAAATATTCCTAAATTAATTCCCAATTGGACTCATCCTATTATTATTGGAAGACATGCTCATGCTGATCAATATAAGGCAGTTGATTTTGTAACTAAGGGAAAAGGTAAATTAACTATTACTTTTGAACCTGATAATGGAACTCCAGAACATCATGATATATTTAATTTTGATAGTGATGGTATAGCAATGGGTATGTATAATACAGATGAATCAATTCGAGCTTTTGCTTATTCTTGTTTCAATATGGCAATATTAAAGAAAATACCACTTTATTTCTCTTCTAAAAATACTATATTAAAAAAATATGATGGTAGATTTAAGGATATTTTTCAAGAAATATATAAAAACGAATATCAAGTTAAATTTGAACAATTGGGAATTACCTATGAACATAGATTAATTGATGATATGGTAGCATCAGTGTTGAAAATGAATGGAAATATTTTATGGGCTTGTAAAAATTATGATGGCGATGTACAGTCTGATATTGTTGCACAAGGTTTTGGATCATTAGGTATGATGACATCAGTTTTAATGGCTCCAGATGGCATAACTCTTGAGTCAGAGGCAGCTCATGGTACAGTAACTAGACATTTTAGAGAATATCAACAAGGTAAAAAAACTTCTACTAATCCAATTGCTTCAATTTTTGCTTGGACTAGAGGTCTTCTTCATAGGGGAAAACTAGATAATAATCAGCAACTTATAAATTTTTGTATTTCTCTAGAGATGGCTTGTGTAGAGGCAGTAGAATCAGGATATATGACCAAAGATTTAGCTTTATGTATTAGTCCAAGTAATAAAAATTATTTAAATACTGATGATTTTCTTAAAAAAATTAAAGAGAACTTAGAAGAAAAAATTAACTTGTAGTTTAATAATAACTTCTAATTATCAGTAAACATTGTATTTATCTGTTCAGTAATATCATAGTTTTTGGATTTCAACTTATAACTGACATTCTGTCTGCTTTAATAAAATAAACTGCAAAATGTCGGTTATAACTATTTCTAGTAAACTTATTAATATATAAACTATCGATTATTTCTTGTTTTATTAATAGG
>CANGJN010000009.1 GCA_947454215.1 Neisseriaceae bacterium
AAAAGATAAAATATAGCATTCATAAGAATCTAATATATTACAATTTTTTTAGTATATCTTGAGTTTTAGTTTTACATCTAAAATAAATTTCATAAATATGAAATTTTTAATCAAAAACAAACTTTTTTTTCCTTATATATTGAAAACTACAGTAGGATAAAATTATCAAAGTGATATAAATAATCAGAATATCGAATAGAAAATTATTCGCATTAATTTTAACAATATAATTTATCCATAAAGGAGTAATACCCACTCCTAGAATATAGGCACAATTAAAACATATTGAGATTCCAGAAAATCTTACATTAGTTGGAAATAATTTAGAAAGTACTCCAAAAAAAACACCATTTACTCCTGACAACAATAATGAAATTGCAATAATAAATGTAATGAAATTAAATTGAGTTATTTCTTTTAAGAAAATAAAGTAATACCCACTAACTAAGATAATAATTGAAAAAATTGAAAACTTTATTATGCTATTAACTCGAATATATTTTACTAGATATCCAAAAATTATAGATCCTACTGCCAAACAAATAGCACCTATGCTACTCATATTTGTAGCATCTACAATATTTATTTTCCCTTGATTCGCTAATATATTAGGGAGCAATAAATGAAAAATTGCGGTAGTTATAGAAACGATAAAACTTAACAATACTCCGTATAAAATTTGAATTTTATAATTCATAATTAAATCCACAAAAGGAACTTTATTAATTTTCTTTTGATGTTTAATTTTTTTAAACTCTGGACTCTCATTAATTTTTTTTCTGACATATGCTACAATTATAGTTAAAATCCCGCCAGTTAAAAAAGGTATTCTCCATCCAAAATTATACATGAAAGAATGAGAAAAATTTGAAGTTAAAAATTTTATAAGTTGTGCTGAAAAAACTAAACCTAGGTTTGCACCAAATGTTAACCAAGAACAATAAAAAAATATATTTTTCCCTTTAAATACTTCTGATAAATATGTTATAGAGCCTGGGACTTCACCACCCAAAGAAAAAGCATTCATTATTCTACAAAATAGAAGTAAAAATGTAGATACAATTCCTATTTTATTATATGTTGGTGTTATTGCCATTGAAAATGATGGGATAGCCATCATTAAAACTGAAATTGCAAATACAGACTTTCTCCCGTATTTATCACCAAAGTTTGCTAATAAAATCCCCCCTATTGGTCTACAGATATAACTTAATGTAATCGATAAAATAGTAAAAATAAATGAATTGGTTTTAAATTGAGGAGGTAAAAAAAGTATAGTTAAAACTGGAGATAAAAATATAAAACTTACAAAATCAAACAACTCAAATAAACTAATTATAGTAGAGGCGAACAATAAACGTTTTTCGTTTTTAATAAGCATTATGCAACCTTGTATAAATTGATTTTTAAAATGTTATTATACCAGATTTTTCAAATAAAAATTGTTTTTTTAAAAATTTATGCAAATCTATAATAAAATTGCTGCTAAGAAAATAGATCATTACTAGATTAAAAATCATTATTTTTTTTATATTATTAATCTATCTGTGTAGAACTTATTCAAGACAATGAAGTTTACTTAGAAATTAATTAATTTATGTGGTTTAACTATTATATTTCAATTTACCAAAAAAATAAGGAACATATTTTAATGTTCCTTATTTTAATATTAATTTTTTAAATTTATACAATAACACAAGTAGGAGAACCTGCAGGATCAATGTTTATCACACGATTTTGGTTTAAGTCCAATGTTGATTGGCATATAAAAGTTCCTTGCCATGTGGTATAACTTACGCTTAAACCAGTCACACCCTCTATGGGAGCGAGTGAAGGGTTGGAGTAAGTATTATACGTAGAACTTGTTTTTGGAGCTTGATAATTTAATGGGCCAACACTCGCCACACCATTTGCAATTAGTTTAATTGTAATACCAATAGTTGCACTATTGTTACTAATAGTTAAACTATAATTAGTCTGTGCAGGTGGAGTATATGAGTCAGTATATGCTGTAGTACCATTTGGTAAGTTTTTACCATTATTAGTCCAATCTACAACTGTAAAATTACTGTCATTGAAATTGTTTATAATATAATTATTGGTAAAAACTCCACTACATTGAGGTAGTGTTGCTGCTGGCATTGCTGTAGAACAGTCATAAGGATCAAAATTTCCTGCTGGAACTGTCGCATCTGGTAAAAAATTAGCATATAAACCAGTATTCGCTAAACCAGAAACTGGATTTAATAAACCGGAGGCAACATCAATCCCTCCTACAGCACGCCCATAATCACCAAGACCAAAAGCAATTTTAGATAATTGTGGTTTTAATAGCAATAACCGTTGCATAAACTGATCTACTGAAAGTGTACCTGCTGCTTCTGGAACAGTTACTGGATATGTGTTTTCAAAAAGTCCAGTTTTACCACCTCCAAATGTTGCACCCCAGAACTCATATGTTTCTAGGTTTATACGAGATACAGTAGATAAATTAGATATTCGAGTATAGTAATTCCATAAAGACCCAGCAAAACCTACAGCACTAGATATGCTAAGTTTATAAGGTGTTCCTTGAAAAGCAGTATCTATCGCTTGAATAAGTTGATAGTATTGTAAAGCCTGTGCATCATTAAAATAAAGTTCATAATTTAAATCTAATCCATTTAAATTATATTGTTTTAATAAAGCCATTGCAGTTGTAATAAATTGTTGGGTTGTTTGTTGATTTCCAATCAAATAAGCAAATGATTGATTACCTAAATCACTTCCACCTCCTATAGATAAGTATTTAGTGATATTCCTACCATTGTTATACTTAGAAAATGCTTCGAAATTACCAAAGTTTGCGGCAAATGGTTTACCTTGTGATTTATATTGATAGCTACAGGTAAGATTTGCACCATTTTGACACCATGGATCATCTAATAATAAATCAGCCCATGGATCATTAAAATAAATAGTACCATCCTTTGCAATTTGAAGGAAAGAATAACCAACTGAATCTATATATTGCATTTTATGATCAAAATCAAGATTAGTCTCTACTTTTCCGCCATTTTGCACATCTATAGCACCAGGTATAAAGTATGGGGTGCCTGTTATTGCTCTGGCAGTAGTATAGATACCCCAGTTAGTCCAATATGTCATAAGATTACCAAGTGGATTTGCATCTTTTATTGCTTTGAACATAGAGTTTGTAGGATTTACAACAGGATCAACATCACCTGACATTTCCCATACAATAGTTTGACTAACTTGATTTTCTAATTGATACTGCTCAAATACTTTGGTATCTTGAGCCGATACATAAGATATAAATAGATTTTGTGCTTGGCACCAATAAGAGGTAAATAAAACCCCTGTAATTAAAAACTTATTTTTCATTTTAATTTCCTTATAATTGAGTAAATTCACTGATTAAAACATTGTGAAAATACTTATTGTTAATGTTCACTTATTTTTATGTAGTTTAATATTACAAAAAAATTATGCTTAGGAATCCTAATAATTAAAAATATTAATAATGTAAAAATCGATAAATAGATTATTTTTTAAAATAAATCAATATTAACTGAAATTATCTTGATAATCCTTTTAACTTAATTTATTATCTTTAAAATGAAGCAGATTTAGGAAAGACATTTCCATCTTTAAATGAAACATACCCATTTATTATTGAACCCTTTTCTGCACCTCCATAGAGTTGATTTGGACCAATTATATTATCTAAACTCAATGTTGAATTAATAGAAGTAACACTAGTAGCGGAGAAATTCAATGCAGGAAAATAACCAGTATTATATAATGTAAATTCTGAAAAATCATTATTAGAAATAATAATATTATTTATATTAAATACAGCCTCATTATTATTTCCAAAAAATATACCAATTGCCAAACTAGAAGTTTTGGCACTTAAAATAAACTTATTATTAGTTATTACAAAATTATCTCCTGAAACAACTCTGATGGCATCAGCATTAGTAGAGGCTGTTGAAATTTGATTGCCACTAATAGTTAATGTATTTCCACCATTTCCTACAATTCCTACTTGTGTTACCGTAGATCCAGTTGAGATTGCTACAGTATTACCAATAAAATTACTATTTATAGTATTATTAAAAACTACGCTATCATCAGTAGAGGTATGTGTAACAACATTATTTAACAATGTCACACTAGAACTATTATTTATCAAAACTGCACTTCCTGTACCCGACTTAATTATTTTAGTAGAACTTATTGAAATTTTATTAGAATTATTTAATACTATACCATTAGAACCAACACCACTTGATATTATATTACTTGTATTTATAGTGACATCATTTACATTATTTCCACAAACTGCATCCTGATTGTCAGTAGATGAAATAAAGTTTGTATTAATAATTCTATCGCCACTAACCAGCATAACTCCACAGGTATTAGCTGTCGTATTGATCATTAATATATGTCCATTTCCATTAAGTGTTTGATTTTTAGATAGGTGGATAGGGTAGTTTATAATTATATCAGTATTTAAAGTTACATTATCTGTTTTCGTTAACTCCTCTAGTAATTCTTGTGAATTATTAACCTCAACTGCTGAAACATTGAATATTAATGCTCCAGAACTTATTAATATGGATATAGATTGAAAAATATTTTTCATTTTAGTTATCTCCTTTTAATTTAAATGAGCCGATGAAGGAATTATACCTTATTAATATTATTACTTTTATTAAGCATAAACCAAGATGATATCTCATGTAAATAAAAAATCCTACTTATGCTTAAGTTAATTTTTAAAGTTTTAAACCTGTCTTAATTAAAATTATCCCCCTATTTATATTTTACTACAAATAAAAAATAAAGGACAACTTTTTATTTAATATATTTAATTTTAACTTTGTTTACAATTTAATAAACGCTTATCATCAACTAAATTATGGTTGATAAATTTGAGGTTCGACATGAATTTAGATTATTTTATAAACCAACTAATAAAAATAGTTTCATTAAATAATATTATATTAGATGATCAAATAAAAATAAAATTTGAGGTTGATTGGAGAAAAAATTTTACAGGTAAGTCTTTAGCAGTTTTATTTCCAGTAAATATTACTCAAATACAAGATATTATCCTCTTATGTAACCAATTTAAAGTAGCAATTGTTCCTCAGGGAGGAAATACCTCTCTTTGTGGAGGAGCAACACCTATTGAAAATAGCAGATTGCAACAAATTATCGTAAATATGAGTAAATTAAACAAAATATTAGAAATTAACTCAATAAATAGAACTGTAACTGTTGAATCTGGATGTCTCTTAGGAAAACTAAAATCTGTTTTATCAGAACAGAATTTATTTTTCCCATTAGCTTTAGGATCTTTGGATAGTTGCCAAATTGGTGGGAATATAGCAACTAATGCTGGCGGAATAAATGTCTTGAGATATGGAATGATGAGAGATCTAGTTTTAGGTTTAGAAGTTGTTCTTCCAAATGGAAAAATTATTAATGTTTTAAATGAATTAATTAAACATAATACTTATATTGATATAAAACATCTATTTATAGGTAGTGAAGGGACCTTAGGAATCATAACTAAAGCATGTCTTAAGATATATTCAAATCTTAAAAATTCCCAATCTGGAATGATATATTTAAATAATTTTAGTGAGGCAATCAATTTACTACTGGTTTTAGAACATTATGACCTAACTGCTTTTGAAATTATTAATAGCGAAACTATTTGTTTATTAAATAAATATTTCAGTGAATATTCATTGAGCACAAAATATGAATGGGTGATAATGTTTAATTTAGATGTTGATATTGAATTTGATTATGAGATGCTCCTAAAGAAACTTAACACAGTACCTAATATAGAAATTTTTTTGTCTTATAACGAAGAATCTAAGAATAAGATATGGCACTCTAGAGAATTAATTCCATTAGCAGAAAAACAAGAAGGTAGTATTATTAAGCATGATATTTCTCTGCCCTTGGATAGAATCGAGTTTTTTATTGCAACAAATAAACTTAACATTTTAAATCACTTTCCTTTAAGTAAATTTATAGTATTTGGACATCTAGGAGATGGTAACCTTCATTATAATATTAAAATTGATAATTATACCAAAACAATCGCAAAAAAAATTAATGATTTGGTTTATGCCGATGTTATGAAATTAGATGGTAGTTATTCTGCTGAACATGGAATAGGTATGTTAAAAAAAGATTTATTTAAGAATTTCAGCGATCAAAATAATTTTCAATTATGCAAAGATATTAAAGGTTTAATTGATCCAAATAATATATTTAATCGAGGCAAAATATTTGATGATTAAACATGAAAGATAAATCAAAAATATACACTGTATATAGAACTGTGGTAAAATTGAATAATAAACCTTTAAATAAAATAATTTTTTTAAACGCATATTGTAACAACTACATAAAATATAATTCCATGAAACTAGTTATTAAATTTTAATATAGTTAATGATTTTATGATATAATTCTTTATTTTTAAAGTAAAAATTATTATTTGTCAAGTTTTAATATAAAGAGTCAATAACACGAGAATTCAATCGAAAAATTATTTAACAATTTGTCTATTTTTATTGATACTTAACCTAGTATCTAAACTTGTTCGAACTAAATATGGTGTAATTAAAAGCAAATACATCTGTGTAATTATTAAGTTGGTAATGGTTATTATTTTTTTAATTTTCTTTAATTTTAAGAATAGTAAAAAATAATAATTATATTTATATTTTAAAACTTTAAAAGGTTTAATATGGAAAATAACTTTTTTTTTGATCTAATTCCTTTGGTAGCATTCTTTTCAGTTTATTATTTTACTAAGAATATTTTTTATGCAACTGGAGTATGTATCGTAGCTACATGGTTGCAGGTGGCATTGTGTAAACTGAAATATAAAAAAATTAATAAAAACACATGGTTAAGTGCCATATTGATCACTGTATTTGGTGGTTTAACCATAATATTTCATAATAAAACATTTGTTATGGTAAAACCAACGGTATTATTTTCAATAGTGGGGATTTCTATATTAGTGGCTCAATATACTGGAAAAAATGGTTTAAAATTACTTTTAGAAAAAGAATTTAAAACCACAGATGGAGTATGGAGAAAATTAAATATATCTTGGGGTGTATTTTTTATCTTCTTAGGATTATTAAATTTATTTGTAGCCCTTAATTTTAGTGAATCAACATGGGTTAAATTTAAAGTATTTGGTGCTACTATGTTAACCATAGTATACTTAATTATTACTTTGCTAATTATTATTATTAGTCAAAAGAAAATTAAATAATGACTTATAATACAAAAAAAAGATTTGGACAAAACTTCTTAGTTGATCAATTTGTTTTAAATAAAATTATTGCCATTATTGACCCCAGACCTGAAGATTTTATTGTAGAAATAGGTCCTGGCATGGGAGCCATGACCTCTATAATATCAAACCATGTAAACAAATTAAATGTTATTGAAATAGATACAGATTTAGTAAATTATTTGAAAGATAATTTAGCTAAAAATATTATTATTCATAATATTGATGTTTTAAAATTTGATTTTAACCTATTTTTAGGAAATAAAATCAAATTAATAGGTAATTTACCTTATAATATTTCTACTCCATTACTATTTCATTTGGCACAATACAACAATATAAAAGAAATGTATTTTGTATTACAAAAAGAAGTCGTTGATCGTATATGTGCATCTCACAGTACAAAAGAATATGGTAAATTAACTGTTATGATGCAATATAAATTTAAATGTGTCAAACTACTAAGTATTGATGCTGAGAGTTTTAATCCCAAACCAAAAGTTCAATCAGCACTTCTAAAAATAACACCACTTGAAAATATTGTTTATCAAGATATTAATGAAAAAATACTATACAATATTGTTAATACTGCTTTTAATAAACGTAGAAAAACAATTGCTAATAGTTTAAAATGTTTATTTAATACCGAAGAACTCCAACAACATAATATTGATTCAAACCAAAGAGCGGAGAATTTAACAGTTACTCAATATTTATCTCTAGCTAAATATTTATTCAATAAAAGTCATAATTTAATTAAATTATAGATGAAACGGTCAATTTTAATAAATCTGCCCAATTTACTACCTTAAAATTCCTAATACAGAATAATTAAAAGAATAGGGACTTACTAAACATGATTAGGTTATTATAAAAATATTATAATTTTTAGGTAAATATTATGTTAATATTTAAAAATTTATTTATCTGTTTATTTAGTGTAGTTAGTACAACTCATATTCTATCATTAAATGTAGATATATATGGAGAGCAGTCAATCAAGATTACAAGCATACGTCCAAGTTTCCAGCCAAATATTATAGATAGAATGAATTATTTACTCGCTCACATTATAGAGATTCATCTTAATAAAAAGGATAAAACATCATCTACTATCTTAGCTCTTTATTATAATAAAAAAATTTTTATAAGCACTCCATTGTTTGGAGATATTGCTAATATTAGTAAAATATGGTTTGAGATAGATAGTAAAAGAGTAGAATTAAACGGTATTGATAAATTACATATTCCAGTTAACACAGTTTTTATTAATTTAGAAGGGATACACAATGAAACTGATATTCATAAACTATTATACGAAAATTATCCGAATATTATAAAGATAATTAAAAGTTCAAAATTCAGTACTGCAACAAAGGATCCACAAGAAATGAGTGAGTTTTTTTATCCTGTAAATTCAGAGTTTTCTCAATTCTTTAATACTAAAACCTTTTCCGGAATAAAAATAAATGTTATTGATATAAGTAATTTGGCATCCAGTCAATACACTGATAGTTTCTATATTATTGGGAAAGTCAACAATATACTTACTTATACTAATTTAACTTATGTCCTACTAAATAATCAAATGTATTATTTCTCTTCCTTTGGTAAGGTTTATATCTTAGGAATTTTAAAAAACAATGTTTTTTCTCCTAGTGATATAGGATCAATTATTGTCTATTGTAATATTGCCACTTGTAGAATGATAGGTCAAATAGTTTACTTAAAAAATTATGAGGCTACCTATGAAACAAATAACCATTTAAATATTAACTTACCTGACCATAAAGATAAAGATAAATTCCGCATTTCAGTATTTAAGGCAAATTTATATGCAGATGAAACTACTCATGACATACAAACACCTATTTACAATAAATTTAATCATAAATCCCCTCCTGTAAATAAAGAAATATTAGACCTTAATTTAACTAGAATGAAGGCTCAAACTCATGTTAAACAAGTACTATTGCCACAAACTTCGAAAGAAATACATTTACAACCTGATGAAGGATTAAGTAGTTTAGATATAAAAAGTAGAAAACGAACTATAAATGGTCAAGAGTTATCAACTGCTAAAAGAAAAAAATTAGATCCAAAAGATGAAACTCAAGTTGATTTAATCAAAACCTTAATAACTGAAACTACTCACTTAGAAACAAAAGATTCCAATCCAAGGAAACGACCACTTGGTACCAATGAATCACAATTAATTCATACAATAACATCCCAAGAACATTCTAAACCCATAGAAGAAGAAATTGGTCAAGATACTACTGCCAACTCTATCCCTTCAAATGACAGAAAAGAAATTAAGGAACTTACTGATAAACAATTGTTTGAAGATTGTTATAGCACCATCAATTTATTCGACATTGGAGAAACTCAAAGTAAAACATCTGATAATAATAGTTTGATTCCTAATCTTATAAACCCCCAACCTAAGATAGAGGAAGACCAACCTAATGATAATGGAAAAAACACTCAACAAATTTCTGAACAAGATATAAAATTGATTGAGAAAGAAAAAAATGTGATATTAACATTTCTTCCAGATAGAGATATATACAAGGTTATTGTTGTAACAGGTATTGAAAAAACCGACTCTACGATAGATGTGGTGTTATTAGATACGGTTAAACCTGTCATTATTGCCTTTAAATGTTCTAAAAATATAGTTAGACCGATACTAGAAACATCTGTTAGAAATAGTGAGTATTTAGCCACACCAATCAACCAAGGTAAAAACTTTACTATTAAAAAAACCTTTTATAAATCAGAATACGATTCCTCTACCTTGCAAAATGAAACATATAAACCAGGTGGAATTTATCATACAACAGATGACAAATATTTTCAAGTTATTAACTATCCTAAACGTAGGGTTATACGCGAAATGTATCTTAAATCGGAAGATAATAAGGATCGGGTAACTTTTATCGATCAAGAAAAAGTACCAGAGAATGTACTTGTTCGTCTATTTGAGAATTACACTCTAGATAAAAAAACAATATCAACATTAAAGAAGCAACGCAGTAAAATAGTATTAACAGAAAGAACAATTCGTAATCATACAACTTACAAGGTAATTGCTTATCATATACTAAGGATGACCGCTGTTGATTTTATAAATGAAAAAGATCGCAATGATGGTATTTATTATACAAAAGATGATAAATATTTTGAAGTGAAGAATAAGGTTATTCATGAACTTAAATTTAAAGTTGAATCTAAATATTTTTCTCAGTATAACTGGACTTTGGCCATTTTTTTAAAATTTAGGATGCCATAAGCAAAGTATTTATCAATTCAGTAAAATCGTGGGTTTTGAATTTTAACAAGTCACCTTTTTTAGTAGACTTATTAAAATATAAACTATTGATTATTTTTTGTTTTAC
>CANGJN010000010.1 GCA_947454215.1 Neisseriaceae bacterium
ATTAATTGAAATGAATTAGGAAATAAAGATTTGTCTTTAGGAATAGAGGCTTCTTCTCCAAGTTTTGGCTTAAATTTGAAATCTGCTAAAATACGCATTACAGCTATATAGTTTAATGGTACATTATCAAAAGTAATTGGAATTTCTTTAATATATTGAGCATTATTATAGTTAGGAATATAAATTTTTACTAATCTATGATTATATATTTTATATTTTAAGTTTAAATTTGGTTTAAATTTTGATGTTATAAAAACACTTTTAATGTTTTGTTCTAAAGTTCTTTTAATAGATTCATTACATGTTACTAAAAAAACTAACTCTTCTGAAAAAGGATTGGCTCCTTTTATGCAAGTAAATAAAAGATAATGATTTGGAGTTGCTAATTGATTATGATATATTTTACATAGATAATCATTCTTAGAAAGATCTTGTATTAGAGGTGATTTTCCTTGTATCAGATATAATCTTTCTTGATTATTTTGTAGTCCTACTTTTAGAGTTGAACACTCATCTGCGAATATAGATGATATTATTAAGAAAATAAAAATGAATTTCATGAGATTTCCTGTTAATATTGTGCAAAGATTTATTCATTGTAACCATCCATTTACATAAAGTTTTTAGATTGTTATTATGAACCTACAACTAAATATTATAATAGTTTTGAACTTTGAGGGTGTCAATTTAAAGTGAATTATTATGTGAATTTAAGAAGTGTGATAAATAATTAAGTTAGAAGAAAAATTGTGATATAGAAAGTTAATATTGATTACAAAAGCAGATTCACTTAAAAAATATAATTTTATTTTAAAATCTTAATTTTGATTGTATTTTTAGTTGATATTAATTAATTTTTTTCATTAAAGATATAAAAAAACCATCTCCCTCATGAATGTGTGTCATAATATTTAAATAACCTAAACAATCAAAAGTAGTATGATTAATAATTTCTGATAAATTTATTGGAATTAATTTAAAATTCTGATTATTCTTTAAAAATTGATTCACTACATCTTGATTTTCTTGTTGGATAAAACTACAAGTTGCATAAACTAAAGTTCCATTCGGTTTTAGTAATTTACTTGCTTCTTGTAATATAGATAGTTGTTTAATAGATAGTTCTTCAATGCTGGTTGGAGTATTTCTAAATTTAAGTTCTGGACTACGTCTTAACGTACCTAATCCAGAACATGGTGCATCAACATACACTTTATCTAATTTGTTATGCAGTTTACCAAGCCTTGTATCATGTTCAGAACTGATACACATTGGATAAACGTTGCTCAACCCTGCTCTTATTAATCTCGGCTTCATGTTATTCAATCTTTTTTCGTTTATATCAAATGCATATATTCTTCCTGTATTATTCATTAACATGCCAAAGCACAGAGTCTTTCCTCCTGCACCAGCACAAAAATCGGCAACTAATTCGTAACGTTTTGGATTTAATATTAAAGCTGCTATTTGACTCGATTCATCTTGAACCTCAATAGAACCATTTTTAAATAATTGATGATTTGCTAAAAATGATTTATTGAATAGTCTGATTCCAAATGGGGAATATTTCATTTTTATTGGCTTTAAATCTCTTAATTCATTTAATACAATGTTTACAGAGCATTTTAATGTATTTACACGTATATCAAGAGGAGCCTCCTTTGATATACTATCTGATAACAAAATTAATTCTTTTTGAGATAGCGATAATGATTTTTTTAATGAATCTATGATCCAGTCAGGTAGTTCTATGGTTGATAATAATTCAGGTGAAATGTTTATATTTGAAATTTTATGATAATCTATGAGTTTTATATTATTAAATTCTGAGGGCTTTAATTTAATAAAATTAATCCATGTGAAGCCTATTATATTAGGAATATCTTGGTCAAAAAGTTTGCGCAATTTAAAAATATTTCTTAGTATCGTATAAGTTGTTTCTGCTAGAATATACTTATCATGAGAACTAAGAGACTTATTATCCTTAAATAGTTTAGATAGTAATTTATCAGTAGGGTAATTAAATTTTAAAGCCTCTTTAACTAGTGCTAGTAATAAATAAAAAACTTTAGGTTTTATCATAGTATAGTCTAACAAAATTTTTCTTTTAATTTTTGAACAACATCTGAAGAAACATATCTAGAAACAATTTTTTCCCATCCATTTGTTCCGACAAGGCTCTTTATTAAATTGGAAGATACTTCAGCATACTCTCTGGGAGGCATAAAGAATATAGTTTGTATTTTATCACAAATATCAGAATTAATATATCTCATCATTTTTTCATATTCGTAATCATTAGAGTTTCTAATTCCTCGTATGATGTATTTGATATTCATCGATAAAGCATAATTAATTAAGAACTCACTACCTAATATTTTAATTTCGACATTTTTATAGTTGCAAGTTGCTTTTTCTAATAAATATATTCTTGTGTTTAAATCAAAAGAGCAGTTTTTTTGAGCATTTTTACCGATGGCAATAATAAGTTTATTGAAAAGTAAAGAGGACTCATTAATAACCCATAGATGTCCAAACGTTATAGGATCAAAACTGCCAGCATATACCGCAGTTTTTGTTAAGTCCTTCAATCCTTATCCTTCCGTTTAATATAGTTGTAAATCAAAAAAATTAAGATCATTAGAAAAATTATACTAAATATTATATATTCGCTTTTTTTTACTATATTTAGGATATATTTTTTTTCATGATAAAAAATATATCCTAAATATACCCATAGAGGAACGCTTATTAGTGCTGCTAGACCATCATAAAATATAAATTTATAAAATTTAATTTTTTTACTAATTCCATAAATAACAAATATAGGTGCTCTAAGACCTGGCAAGAATCTTGCAAAAAATAAAGCTTTATCTCCATGTAGTTTTACTTTCTCCTGAATCTTTATATAATTGCGAGGAGTAAATATTAACTTTATAATAGGAAATTTAGTTACTCTTTGTCCCACCAAATTACCAAGAAAAAACATAATTGAATCACCAATTAGTACTCCAGATATTGATATTAATATCATTTTATTTAAAGATAAAGGGAATGATAAATTTTTTGAAAGAGCACAAATAATCCCGCCAGCAATTAAAGTAATATCTTCAGGAATTGGAAGTCCAAGACCACAAAATACTAATACTAAAAAGACGGCAATATATCCATATTCAGTAAAAAAAATTAACAAATGAGAAAGTATTTCCATTTTGCACCCGCACCTAATTAAGAATGCTCTATAACCATCTCCCATTGTATTTTATGATTGATGGAGTTATTTAAGATATACCTCTGATTCTATCGGCAATTCTATTCGCCCATAATCTAGAAATTTCAGGTTCTATTGATTCTACTGTTACTCTTACAACTGGTTCTGTACCACTTAACCTAACTATGACCCTTCCGTTGCCTTCTAGATTTTGTTTGGCTATATTTATTAAATCCTTGGCATTATCGATTACATTATGATTTAATTTGTTCAACTTAACATTGATTATTGTTTGTGGGTAATCATCCCAATCTACTATATCAGATAAACTTTTATTTAAATTTACAATGGCACTTAAAACTTGAAGTGAGGCAATAATGCCATCTCCAGTAGAGTGTTTATCTAAACATAAAATGTGCCCTGATGATTCGCCACCTAATGTCCAATTTCTATTAGTTAATTCTTCAAATACAAATCTATCACCCACGGGTGCTCTAAAAAAATTCACATTTAACTTTTTTAATGCATTTTCCATTGCAATATTTGTCATTACAGTCCCGACAATACCATCAATTTTAGTTTTTTCATTTAATTTATCTTTTAATATGGCATAGATTAATTTGTCTCCATTATATATTTTTTGTTTGGAATCGACAAAAATTACTCTATCACCATCACCATCAAAGGCAATCCCTAAATCAGCATTTTCTTCAATAACTTTTTTTATTAAAAACTGAGGGTGATTAGATCCACAATTTAAATTAATGTTAAACCCATCTGGTTTACAACCAATAGGAATAACATCTGCCCCTAATTGTCTAAATATTTCCGGTGCTAAGTGGTAGGTTGCTCCATTTGCACAGTCTATAACCAGTTTAAGACCTTTTAGAGAAATATCTTTAGAAATAGAGTTTATGCAAAAATTAATATACTGATTATATGAATCACTAACCCTAAATAATTTACCTAGTTGAGGGGAAATTATCATTTCATTGTTGATTTCATCTTCAATTTGTTTTTCAAAGTCATCAGATATTTTATGACCATCAGCACAAAAAAATTTAAATCCATTATCGGTATAAGGGTTGTGAGAAGCACTAATTACTACGCCACAAGACATTTTATACTTATTTGTTAAATATGCAATTGCTGGTGTAGGAATAGGTCCTACAATATGAGAATTAACTCCTGCATAAATTAAACCAGCACTTAAACATGATTCAAATAAATAACCTGATACTCTAGTGTCTTTTCCAATAATAACATTAGGTGATAACTTTTTCTTTACGATAATATTACCTAATGTATATCCTAAATTTAAACAGAAATCTGGTGTTATAGGACTTTCTCCTACAATACCTCTAATTCCGTCTGTTCCAAAAAGTTTCTTAACCATTAATTATACTGAAGTAACAGATTTATTCATAATAAAATCAATATCTTTCATGTCAATTGTTTCCTTTTCTAATAACATTTTTACCATTAATTCGACTTTATCCTTATTTTCTGTTAGAATTTTTTTGGCAACACAATATTGCTTATCTAAAATACTCCTAATAACTTCATCTATTTTTTGTAGAGTATTTTCTGATACACTTTTATGATTTGCAATACTTCTTCCCAAGAAAACCTCAGATTCATTTTCTCCATATATAACTGGCCCTAACTCTTCTGTCATTCCAAATTTAGTGACTATTTTTCTAGCTAAATCAGTTGCTCTTTCAAAGTCATTGCTAGCTCCTGTTGTCATTTGATTCATAAATATTTCTTCTGCAACTCTTCCTCCAAACATTATTGCTATTTGATCGAATAAATAGTCCTTTGTATAAGAATAACGATCTTCAGCAGGTAATTGCATTGTAACACCTAAAGCTCTACCTCTTGGAATAATACTAACCTTATGTACTGGATCAGCATTAGGTAGAAATCTAGCTACAATGGCATGACCAGATTCGTGGTAGGCTGTATTTCTTTTTTCTTCTTCTTTCATCACCATACTTTTTCTTTCCGCCCCCATAATTATTTTATCTTTTGCATCTTCAAAGTCTGTCATGTCAACTAATTTTTTATTTCTCCTGGCGGCAAATAAGGCCGCTTCATTGACTAAATTGGCTAAATCTGCCCCAGAAAACCCAGGCGTTCCTCTAGCAACTATACTTCCATCGATATCGGTTGCAATAGGTACTTTGCGTAAATGTACATTTAAAATTTGCTCTCTACCTTTAATATCTGGTAAAGGTACTACTACCTGCCTATCGAATCTTCCAGGTCTCATTAACGCAGGATCAAGAACATCAGGACGGTTAGTTGCAGCAATCACAATAACTGTAGTATTAGTTTCAAAACCATCCATTTCAACTAACATTTGATTTAATGTTTGCTCTCTCTCATCATTTCCACCACCTAATCCGGCTCCACGCTGTCTACCAACCGCATCAATTTCATCAATAAAAATTATAGCAGGAGCACTTTTTTTAGCTGATTCAAATAAATCTCTTACTCTTGAAGCACCAACACCCACAAACATTTCAACAAAATCAGATCCAGATATACTAAAAAACGGTACACTGGCTTCACCTGCAATAGCTTTGGCTAACAGAGTTTTACCTGTTCCAGGAGATCCACTAAGCAAAACACCTTTGGGAACTCTTCCTCCCAAGCTTTGATACTTAGAGGGGTTTTTTAAAAAATCAACAATTTCCATGACTTCTTGTTTTGATTCTTCACACCCTGCAACATCCTTGAATCTTATTAAATTTTCTTTAGGATCAATTATTTTAGCTCTGCTTTTGCCAAAACTAAATACTCCACCAATTCCACCACCTTTACCTCCAGATGCACCCCTCATAAAATATATCCACACAAAAATTAATAATAACATAGGAAACCAAGAGATGAATAAATTCATTAAAAAAGATTCTTCTTGAGGTTTGGCACTAAAAACAACCTTATTTTTCATTAGATCATTGATTAATTGTGGGTCAGATAATGCAAAGGAAGTAAATTTGCTTCCATCTTTTCTTTGTCCCTTGATTAGGGCATTTTGTTTTGAGTTAATTTCAATTAATAAACTTTTAACTAAACCATGCTCTACTTCATATAGAAACTGTGAGTATGGGATATTATTTTTGTTTTCACTCATATCATTAAATTTATTGAAAATTACCATCAGGCCTATTCCTATGATAATCCAAATTAATATACTTTTAAAAAAATTTGTATTCCGCATAAAATTCATTCCATAAAACCATGTTAATATATTAGAATAAATAATTAAATTTACCCATACCATAATTATATCATATTTAAATTTTTTTATCTTTACACAATAAATAAATTTCAGAACTTTCACTTCTAGAAGATAAAGGTTTTTTAATTATTACGTTTTTAAATAACTCTCTGGCTAATTTAATCAAACTATCCATTTCTCCCCCTTGAAAGGTTTTAATTAATGCATTTCCTTGTGTTTTAAGATTGTAGTCACAAAATTCTAAAATTGATTCTATTAATAAACCAATTCTTGACTGGTCTACGTTTTTAATGCCACTTAAGTTCGGAGACATATCTGATAAAACTAAATCTAATTTTTGTGTATTAGTTGCAATTATAATCTGTTCAACTACAGAGTTATCAGTGAAGTCACCTTTTATAAATGTTACATTTAGTAACTTCTCAATATTTAATAAATCAACCCCTATTATATTACTATCTGGACTAAGATTTCTTGATAAGTATTGTAACCAACTACCAGGTGCACAGCCTAAATCTAATACTGTATGGACATTTTTTAATAGATTAAATTCTTTATCCATTTCAGCTAATTTGTATGCAGCTCTGGATCTGTAACCATTAGTTTTTGCTAAATGTACATAATGATCATTTACATGACGATTTACCCAAGATTTTACTAATTTATTCTTTTTTTGCATATTTATTCTTTAATGGAAATAGTAAACTCAATAAGGTGATTAAAAAAATAGGAATACCAAATATTATAGTTCCATACAATAAAAAATTCACAAGATTGTAGTTTAAACACAAGAAATAAGTTAAAATAAAAGTAATTCCTATAAAAGAAAATAGGAAAGTTTGTAGTGACCATAGTTCACCAATTTTACCATATTTTTCAATCATATTGAGAGGAATTAATACGTTATACAAAGTAAACTCAAGTAGTCTAAATAAATATTTATTAATAGAGATCATGAAACTTAATATCAGAATGATAAGTAAAAAAGATTTGAGTTTTTTAGGAAAGTAATGTTTGAAATAGATCACTGCTACTGATTCAAAATTATATTTTCCAAATTCTATTAAGCCAGTTTGAGAATTTATTATATGTGGAACTAGTCCTCGATTATTAGTATTCGGTAAACTCTTATTTACGGATTTTATTATATATCCAGTATCACCATTACTAAATTGAGTAGGAATTGTTTCAATATTAATTTTTTTTGGAGTACTGATATCTCCAGGTGCAATAGCAATTATTCCTGGTATAGCAATTATAATAAAAATTAATATTTTGATTGGGAATTTAGAGATAAAATTGTTTTTATTCGAAGTAAATAATAAGATTTTTAAACTAATAAAACTAATTAATACTAAAATCAAATATAGTATTTGCTGTGTTTTAAATGGTAAAAAAAAATAATTGCTATCATTAAAACTTTCTAATCCCAATAGCTTTAATTTGATACCAATATGTAAAAAAGTATTTAAATTTGGTATAGAAATATACAGAGAGAATAATATTAAACTTAAGATAATTAAACAATTAAAAATTCTATTGTAGTAATCTGCAATTCTACCTCCTATTACGATGATTATAGCATAGAATCCGAGTACTCCCATTGCATAATTTATAAATCCACTGTTTAATACACTTTGAAAAGATTTAAATAGCAAAGTTAATCCTAATCCCATCAAACATAATAAAAAAATTATGCAAAATAAGGATACTGAAACTGAAATTTTTTTATCAAAACGTTGTAATATGTATTCAGAAAAATTATTTATTTTAATTTTTTTAATTTTTTTGATTAATAAAAACTCTAATAAATTGCTAGATAACAGTCCTAAAAATAAACAATAGATTATATTAAAGCCGAAATAAGCCGCCCCCATAGATATTAATATTATTTCTATAATTCCAAGATCATCTAAAAGGTCTATAAAATTAGAATAGGTAGGTCTTTGGTAAAGAAATTTTTCTGAACTTTCATTATGTTTTCGAAACTTGTAAGCAATAATAAAGTTAATACTTAGAATAAGGAAAAGAAAAATATAATCTAATGTATTAAATGAATTAGTAAACATATTTTCCCTTAATAAATTTTTATTTTAATATGTTTATCCAAAAACTAGCGATAGTTGCAGTTAAAAATCCTGCCATTACTGCACCAAATAAACATTTCCATGCTATAGTAGACAATTCTTTTTGTCTAGATGGGGCTAATACGCTAAATGCACCTAATGAAATACCGATTGAGCTAAAATTAGAGAAACTAGCTAAAGCAAAAGTAGAAACAATTACTGCATGTTGAGATAGAAGATTAGCTGTTTTCATTTTACTTAAACTTATATATGCAATCAATTCATTTAAAGCTACTTTCTGACCTAATAAACTCCCTACATTTAATGTCTCACTCCAACTGATACCCATAAAAAAAGCAAAAATTCTGAATAACTGACCTAATATATACTCCACAGATAAATTATTAAAAACTGAATTCGATGATTCTTTAATGAAATTATTAATATGTGTTATATTTCCAATATAACTTAATAAAGAATCTATCATATGGATTAATGATGTAATGGCTATTAAAAAAGCAATTAGAGTAGCACCAATTCTAAGTCCATTCATGACACCCTGGTAAATGCTATCTATCAAAGAAGAGTGGGAATGCTTGATAATCTTAATTTTTTCTGAAGATACATTTTCAAAATTATTTTCAGGGAAGAGAATTTTGGAAAATATAATTGCAGAAACTGCATTCATAAAGCTTGCTGTAATTAGATAATTAGCAAATATATCTGATTCCGCAGGATTATTATTTGCTAGAAATATTAGATATATTACTAATGTAGAACCAGATATATTGGCTAAACCTGCAGTAAAAGCTAAGGCTAGCTCTGATCTTGTCATACTTTTGATATATGGACCAATAACTAAAGGTCCTTCTGATTGCCCTAAAAAGATATCCGCTATTATAACCAGACTTTCAACGCCAGATAGTTTAATTGACCTTCTTAATAAAAAAGCTAGTCCATGAATTAACCATTGAATAATTCCTAAGAAATATAGTATCCCTATTAAAGCGCCTATAAAAATTAGGATAGGAACAACTACCAAAGTAAATACAAATCCGTATTTATCGCGATCAACAAAGTTTCCAAACACTTGGCTTGCACCATAATTAGCAGAATCTAATATTCCTATTAATAAATGCGAAAAGTGTCTTAATCCTTGATGAATAAATGGAATGTAATGAATCCCTAGAAATAAAATATTTTGTAAGATAAATGCATAAATAATTAATTTCCAATTAATTATTTTTTTATCTTCGGAAAATAAACGAGTTAATCCAATTAATAAGAAAACCCCAAAAAATGTCTGAATACTTATAGCACTTAAATTCATAATCATCCTATTAAAATTAATTAGAAATTTATAAATTTTATATAGTATAGTTATACTATATAAAATACAGCAAAGAACCAAATTTAAAATCTTTCAATTGATTATTGAAAGTTAGTTTATTAATCATGAATAATATATTTTGCACACAAAAAATTGAATAAATTAGTGATATTATGGCTATAAAACTGTATGTTTTATTTTGGTATTAATTATAAATCAGAATTATAGAAAACATAAGTTTAGAATAGTTTAGAAATATCTAATAAAAAGATAAATTAATCTATTCGTACTTCAGTTTTAATTTTTGTTATATTAACTTTTATAAACCATTTTATAATCAAAAAATTAGCTAAAAAGTAAAATTGTAATTAAAAAATTTAGATTTAATAACTGTGTTTTAATATCAACTTCTAATATAATTGTTGAAATAGTTACAATTGAGAACAGAACAAAAGATCTAAAATGTTGTCTCCATATTAAAAGACAAATTAATAATTGTTATTAATTTGTTAGATAACAATAGAACC
>CANGJN010000011.1 GCA_947454215.1 Neisseriaceae bacterium
CTAATTTGTATGGCTATATTTAAAAGTTTTGAAAATGAATATGTTTAGCAAGTTTTTTAAAAAACAAAAACAACCAGAATCTCATGAGATAGAAATTATAGAATCAGATACAAAGGATTTAAAATTAAATAAAGTTTCTGAATTAGAAGATCCATCTATAAATCTAACTGAGAGTGTTGATATAATAGAAAAAAATACACAAATTATTGATAAATTAGATAATATTGTAGACATTTTGAAAGCAGATTCTGATTTTAAAATACTTCAAGAAGATATAGAGGAAACTAAACAAAAAAATTGGTTGAAGTCTCTTAGGGGTGGATTAGAGAAAACAAGAAATAATTTAGGGAAGAAGTTATTAGGTGTATTTGGTGGAGGGAAGATAAGTCCAGAATTGTATGATGAGTTAGAAACTACTTTACTCTCTTCAGATATTGGTATAAGATCTACTAAATATATATTAGATGAAATAAGAAATAAAGTTACTTTAAAAGGCTTAAAAGATGCTAATGAACTTAAAGATGCTTTAAAAAATATACTTATTGAATTATTAACTACTATTAAAAAACCACTTGAAATAAAAGATAAGAAACCTCACGTTATTATGTTGGTAGGTGTCAATGGTTCAGGTAAAACCACCACTATAGGGAAACTTACAAAGTATTTCCAACAACAAGGTAAGTCTGTTATACTTGGAGCCGCCGACACTTTCAGAGCAGCAGCAAGAGAACAACTAATTGAATGGGGTAAGAGAAATAATGTTGTTGTTATCTCTCAGGAAAATGGTGACCCTGCATCAGTTGCTTTTGATACAGTAAAATCAGCATTTGCTAATAACATTGATATCGTTTTGATTGATACAGCTGGTAGATTATCTACTCAAACGAATTTAATGGAGGAAATAAAAAAAATAAAGCGTATAACAAATAAAGCATTGAATGAAGATCCACATGAAACCTTATTAATTTTGGATTCTAATATTGGACAAAATGCATTAAGTCAATTAAAGGCTTTTGATGAGGCTATTGGCGTTACTGGTCTTATTGTTACAAAATTAGATGGAACTGCAAAGGGAGGCGTTATTTGTGCGATTGCCAAAGAAAATCCAGTTCCTTTATTATTTATAGGGATTGGAGAAAAAATTGATGATTTACGAGAATTTGATCCAGTTGAATATGTGAATGCTTTAATTGATTAAAAAATTTTTTCTGTTATTTAACTTAAATGTTTATTGTGTTCTCAACGGGTTATTAAATAGATCTATTAAATATATTGCAAATTATAATTATTTATTTTACTTTAATTATTGGTAGTAAGTAACATTTTGCTTTTATTTTAATTTTGTTAATTCAATAAAACGAAATGATTTTATAGATTCTATATTTATGGTGGTATTTTTTTAATCTCTTGAGGGGGTTAGGGGTGTTATGATCTTATAATCTTTAACAATTTATTTTAAAGGAATTTAATGTGAAAACTTCTTTTTTAAAGTTATTTATATTTATTAGTTTAGATGTAATTAGTTTATCTGCTCTTGTGGTAAATTCAGAACAAGATTTTTATGATAAGTTAACAAAATCAAATAATATAACATTATCTAATGATATAACATTATCTAAACCTGTTTATCTAATGCCTAATCAAATCATAAATGGAAATGGTCATAAATTAATATTAAATATATCAGACAATCAATGTCAATTTAGTTTGGCTTCTAACAATCAAATTCTTTCTATGGAAATTGTTTCTACAAGTGATAATACAAATGTAATGTGTGCAAACAATGTTTCAAATGCATACTTAGCTTCAACTAATATTACAAGTAGTGGGACAAATTCTAATGCAATTGTTATCAATAACTCAAATGTTGTAAAGTTAGATTCTTGTAATATTATTAAAAATGGAACAGGAAATTCTATCCAAGCAAATAACAGTACTACTGTTGTTATAAATAATTTTTATATTAGTCATAACAGTCCAGATAATGGTGTCATTTTTAGTAATACTAAAAGTAGTATTTTTATAAATAGTATTTTTGTCATTACAAACCCAACAACACTTATTCAAGCAGGCCTTGTTATTGTAGGTAGCAATGATTTAAATGTTGAAGATATGAGATTTTTTGCATATTCAAATTTAGTAGATGTAATTAGAGTTATTTCAGGTACTAATGTTATGATACAGTATAACACCTTTTTTGTAAATAGTCAAAATTTGCCAAACGTAGCTATTGGAATATTTTTTGGAGATAACAATCAAATGCCTTTTAATATTAATAATATAAGTATTAATAATAATGATTTTTATAATTTCACTATTTCCAATACTAATTATTTAGCAGCATTAAACTTCTCTAAGACTAGTAATACATCAATTAATCCACAATTCAATTCTGGAAATGTTATAGGAAATAGTAAACTATATGGTGGTGCAGAAAATGGTGCAACAATACAAGGTAGTGTCTCATTTACAGATGGCGGGGTTTTTCCTAACAATAATGGTTATAGAAAATTTTTTATTCATTAATTGATTTTCCTTACTGATAATTTATTTTGTTCGTAACAGCAGAATAGTTAATTTCTCTTTTTGCGGACAAAATGATTAAAATGTTTTTTAACTTTCGTTATTTAAATACAAAGTGTTTGTATTTTAAAGTGGATTTATATTTGGGAATTTGGGTAAATTCTAAATCTTTCTTAAGAATCAGGAAATAAATTATAGTTAGTAATTCTCAATTTAATAAAATCTCGTATTATAACTAAACAACTAGTATCAGATAACGACCTTGTATGTCTTCGTTTATAGGTTAATTGTTTTTTCTCAATTTAAAATGCTATTGTTATATGATTATTTAAAATATTTAAAAAAAATTATCTAAATATGTTATAATAATTCTTTAATAATAAATTATAATTTTAAAATTTTAAAAAATTTATTTCCACAGATTTGTGGATGAGGTTTTTTAAATAATTAGGAGTAATATTAGGTTTTTATTTTCTTGATATTACTTGTCGAATAACTTTATATAGTAAAGGTAAAAAAATGGCTTTAACAGCAAATCAACGTTTAGATATTATGAAAAAATTTCAAAGAAGTAGTAATGATACAGGTTCTAGTGAGGTTCAAATTGCTTTGTATACTGCAAGAATCAATGACCTAACTGAACACTTTAAAATTCATACAAAAGACAATCATTCTCGTAGGGGATTGTTAAATTTAGTTTCTCAAAGAAGAAGATTATTAAATTATTTAAAAAAAACAGATAATGCAAAATATGTTAGTATTGTTAAAGATTTAAATTTACGTAAATAATCTAATAGGGTAAAAATCTTTTCTTTCTAACTTTTCTTTTAAACAATATTTTAAAAAGGCGCAAAATGTTCAATAAGGTATTAAAAACCTTTCAATATGGTAAAAATACTGTTACTTTAGAAACTGGAGTAATGGCTAGACAAGCAACATCAAGTGTTCTTGTAACTGTTGATGAAACTGTTGTTTTAGTAACAGTAGTAGCAGATAAGACAGTAAAAGAAGGTAAAGATTTTTTCCCATTAACCGTCGATTATTTTGAGAAAAATTATGCCGTAGGAAAAATTCCAGGTGGTTATATAAAAAGAGAAACTAAGCCTGGAGATCATGAGGTTTTAATTTCACGCTTGATAGATAGACCAATAAGACCATTATTTCCAGATGGTTTTTATAATGAAATTCAAATAGTTGCTCAAGTTTTATCTTTAAATCCAGAAATACAATCAGATATTCCTGCTATAATTGGCGCTTCGGCAGCATTATGCCTATCTGGTGTTCCATTTAAAGGTCCATTAGGTGCAGCAAGGGTAGGTTATATTGATAATGAGTATGTATTAAATCCAACAAGGGAACAATTAAACATGTCTCAATTAGATTTAGTTGTAGCTGGAACAAATAAAGCTATTTTAATGGTTGAGAGTGAAGCTAAAGAATTACCTGAAGATGTAATGTTAAATGCAGTTGTATTTGGACAAGAACAATTTAAGCATTTAATATTAAATATAGAAGAGTTTGTAAAAGAGGTTAATCCTCCAATGTGGGAATGGACGCCACCTAGTATAAATGAAGATTTGTTAAATAAAGTTAATCATTTGGCTAAAAATGAGTTAGAATTGGCTTATAACATTAAGGAAAAGCAATTAAGGACTAATAAAATTTCTGAAATTAAATTAAAAGTTGATGCTGAGTTAGTAAAAGAGGACTCTGATTGTGACCATTTGAATTTAATTAAATCTTATTTTCATAACTTAGAGGCGAGTATAGTAAGAGGAAAAATTCTTGCAGGAGAGCCAAGAATAGATGGTAGAGATACAAGAACTGTTAGGCCAATTAATATTTTAACATCTGTATTGCCAAGGGCTCATGGTTCAATTTTATTCACGAGAGGTGAAACTCAGTCTCTTTCAGTTGTTACTTTAGGAACGAAATTAGAGGAACAGTCCGTAGACGCAATTAGTGGATATTACACTGAAAGATTGATGCTACACTATAATTTCCCACCATTTGCTACTGGAGAAGTTGGTAGAATAGGACCCCCAAAACGTCGTGAAGTTGGTCATGGTAACTTAGCAAAAAGAGCTTTAAAAGCTGTTATACCTTCAAATGATGTATTTCCTTATAGTATGAGAATTGTATCTGAGATTTTGGAGTCTAACGGTTCCTCATCTATGGCAACTGTATGTGGTGGTTGTTTATCTATGATGGATGCTGGCGTTCCAGTAAAAAATCACGTAGCTGGTGTTGCTATGGGACTAATTTTAGATGGTAATAAATTTGCGGTTTTAACTGATATACTGGGTGATGAGGATCATTTGGGTGATATGGATTTTAAAGTTGCTGGTACAGAAAATGGAGTTACTGCTCTGCAAATGGATATTAAAATTGAAGGAATAAATCAAACAATAATGCATGTGGCTTTGCAACAAGCGAGAGATGCAAGATTTCATATTTTAGATAAGATGAAGGAGGCTATACCTCATCCAAGAGTTTTATCAGATAGAGTTCCTAGATTATATACTATGCAAATTAATCCTGAAAAAATTAAAAATGTTATTGGTAAGGGCGGTACAGTAATTAAATCAATTATTGCGGAAACAGGAGCTACCATTGATATTAGTGATGAGGGTCTTGTTACTATTGCCTCAACTTTAAAATCAGGTGCAGATTTGGCAAAATTAAGAATTGAAGATATAATTTGTGAGGTTGCAATAGGTCAGGTTTATGATGGTAAAGTAACTCGTATTCTAGAAAGAAATATGGGAGCTATGGTTGCAATTTTAGGAGGAAGAGAGGGATTTGTTCATATTTCACAAATTTCTAATGAAAGAATTAACGACGTAAGAACTGTTTTATCTGAAGGACAAGATGTAAAGGTTACAGTTGTGGAGTTTGATAATAGAGGTCGCATGAGATTATCTATCAAAGCAGCCATAGCGAATTTAACCCAGTAATAATAAAATTCACTAAAATAAAATCATTCATCTCTGCGATTGTAGGGGTGAAGTTTTTTATTCATGAAGGATTTTTTTAGTACATATCTTCATATGTACTTTATTTATAGTAAAGTTTTATTTAGTAAGAAACAATAATTCTTTTATTCTATTTGGGCAATTTAGTAAAATAAATTATTCAGCAATGTTCAATATTTTTATTTATTGAGAGTTGTCTTCTACAATTATGTAGATGTATTGCTTTTCTGATCGAATAATTATTGCTGAATAGTTTTTAATATACAAAATATTAATAAAATTTATGATTTTAAAATAAGATAAGGTTATGATTAATAAATTTAAATTTATATTAGATAGAAAAATAAGGTTTGCTTTAGTTGGTTGTGGCAGGGTTTCTGCTAACCATATCAATGCCTTAAAATTAAGTGCTGATAATGCAGAATTAGTAGCAGTTTGCGACATTAATATTGATAATTTAAATAAAGCAGTTAATGAAACTGGTGCTAAACCATATTCAAACCTAACAAAAATGTTAGAAGAAGGTGGGTTTGATGTCGTTATATTGGCAACGCCTAGCGGGTTACATCCTACCCAAACTATTCAATGTGCTAGTTACAATTATAATGTTGTAACAGAAAAGCCAATGGCTACTAAATTGTTGGATGGAATAAATATGGTAAAGGCATGTGATAATGCCTGTGTACAACTATTTGTAGTTAAGCAAAATAGATTGAATCCAACAATAAATTTATTAAAAAATACTATTAGTTTTGGTAAATTTGGTAGAATATTTAATGTTTCTTGTAATGTGTTTTGGACTAGACCTCAAGAGTATTACGATTTAGCTAAATGGAGAGGAACTTGGGAGTTTGATGGTGGTGCATTCATGAATCAAGCTTCACATTATGTTGATTTATTGGAATGGTTGATAGGTCCAGTAGAATCTGTTCAAAGTTATACTGCGACTCAGTTAAGAGATATTGAAGTAGAAGATTCTGGAGTTTTGGCTTTAAGATGGAGAAATGGTGCCTTGGGTACAATGAATGTTTCTATGTTGACTTATCCAAAGAATTTAGAGGGTTCTATTACTATAATTGGTGAAAATGGAACTGTTAGAGTAGGTGGAGTTGCTTTAAATGAAATTCAAATTTGGCAGTTTGCTGATGAGGACTTAGATATTATAAAAGCTAAAGAATCTAATTATAAAATAGTATCAGAATATGGATTAGGTCATACCTTATATTATAAAAATGTGATTAGAGCTTTAAGGGGTGAAGAACATCCAAGTACTGATGGAAGAGAAGGTTTGAAATCATTAGAGTTGTTGATTGCAATTTATAAATCGTCTCGAGATGGAAAAAAAATTGCTTTGCCATTAGAGTATTAATGTATCCTTATTAAGATAACAATAACTCTAATACTTCAGCAGATTTTATAATCTGAGTAACTTTGAAATTTAATAATATATTTATATTTAATCTGTTTCGTAACACTATGTACTAATAGACGTCTAAAAGGATAAATATAAAGATATAAAAAATAAATTATGATAAAAAACAAAACTGAGAGTTGCGAATATTTAAATATAAATTTCTAAGAAATTATTCCTGCAAAATATTATTTTTCATTCCAGAAAAATTCCCCCAAATCATATCCATGACAATTTTTCAAAGTATTAAATATTTTTTTTCTATATTCTTTGAGATTTATCTTATTATAATAAACTTCACTTGTATACGGTGCAATCATTCTAAAAATTACATTTTTACTCATTGGTATTTAAATAAATAAAATTGAATAACAAGTTATAACTCTAATAAATACTAAGTATTTTTAGAGTTTATTTTAACCATTCTATTTTTATTTATCAAGAAATTGACTAATAGAAAATATAGTTTTATCAAAGTCTATCCGAACTGAAAAATTTATCCTTTTGATTTTTGCGAGGATTATATTTATTAATTGAATTTTAAATAAGAAATACTTGTGTGACAAGTTTGATAACATACAAATTATATGTGATTAGAGTCTCATACCTATCTTAGAATAATAGTTTTATGCTAAGGTAGTATTTTTAGGTTATAATGTATTAATTTAATAAGTATATAACTTTTTTGGTAGAACAATATCTATTTTTACTTGTTAATTAATCAACACCTTAAGTTTTCAGTCTTCTATTAGTTTTAGCTAAGTGGTTATAATTTTTAATCAAATGCTTCATATTTAAGTAAAATAAATAACCTTTTATTGTTTTTATAAATAAAATGTAAATTTGTTAATTTTCTTTTGCCAATTATTTTTATCTCAATAGTCATGTAATAAATAAATATCATAATATTGTAAATTATTGAGATATCTACTATTATGATTTTTTGCTTTTGTTTATCATTATCGAATCAATTATAAAATATAAATTAAAAAATATTAATAAATTAATTAATATTTAATTTTAAAAAGGAAATATATGTTAATAAAATCAAGTACTATATATACTGTAGGAGCACTTACTGGGATTTTAGTGACAATAACAATATATATATTCAATAATTCATTTGCACCTGTTGCTCCATATATAGATATCGGAAAAATTTTTTCTCATGGGTTTATATCTAATCAAGGGAATGATATTACAGTAATTAAAAATCTTCATACTACTTATTCATATAAGAATAATGTTTTTAACTTATTTTTTATAATAGGTATGATGTTTGGTGGGTTATTTGGTTCAAAGTTTTATAAGAACTATAAAATTAACTTTACTTTACCTAATTTATTCTTAGCAAGATTTGGAAAAAAATTACTTCTTAGATTAATCTTATCATTTTTGGGTGGAATGATCATGGGATTTGGTGGAGTTCTTGCATCAGGATGTAGTATTTATTATGGTGTCTCTGCAATTGCACAATTAAATATAACGGGCTTTATTACATTCTTTTTCTTTATTCTTGGAGCATATTTAGTTAATAAATTAATATATTTGAAGGATAAAAAATGATAATTTTAGCAGGAGTTGGTTTAGGCTTTTTTTTTGGGTATCTATTATATAAAATAGGTATGTTTAAATATGACTTTCAAGTTTCAGCCATGCGGTTTAAAAATTTTGGAATGTTTAAGTTTTATATGTCAGCACAAGTATCCGCATGGATTTGTATCCTTTTTTTAAGTCATTTAGGTTATCACCCTAATATGCAATCTATATTTAGACCAATAAACGCTATAGTAGGTGGATTGATTTTTGGAATAGGTTGGGGCACATTAGGGTATTGCCCAGGTACATGTGCTGTTGCTGCTGCTATGGGTAAGATGGATGGCATAGTAGGATTTTTGGGTATATTTTTTGGAGTTTTCTTTGGAATTGAAATTTCTGATATTTTAGATAATACTTTTAAACTCAATAAATTAATTATTATTAATATAACTGAACCTTTGTTTTTTAAAATGATTTATTTTTTAATAATTATTTATTTTATAATATTTAGTATATTTGAAAGAAATGGCGTGAAAGAATTAGAAGTAACTAATGATTAAGTTTAAAGTCAAAATATCTAGCATCATTAGTTTACTTAATCTTTAAAAGCCTTTTGTTAGGATTAATTATAAATATAAATTTTCTTAAAAAATAATAACTTAATACTCTAATATAAAAAACTTTTGAATTATAATTTTTGTTAATGTCATTGCAGTAATAAATAATATAATTTTAATATCATCCATTTAGTTCATTTTGGTTTTGCTTAATAAAACTATTATTTTGTAGGAGTTAAGAATATAATGATTGACTATAAGGTATATCTTAATTATAATAAGAATATTTATTCAGTAGTTTTAACATTTATATCTCAATCAAAAAAACATATAGTTAAGTTGCCTACATGGATTCCTGGCAGTTACATGATTAGAGAATTTAGCAAAAACTTAATTACTATAAAAGCCTTTCAATCTAATAAATCAATAGATATAACTCAGTTAGATAAAAATACTTGGGAAAG
>CANGJN010000012.1 GCA_947454215.1 Neisseriaceae bacterium
ATATTTTCTAAAAATAAAAAATATAAAATTTAATTTTTCTAAAATTTTTTATTGTTTAAAATATTATGAGTTAAAATTTTCCATATATTTAATTGAACTAAAATTATATATAATTTCATAATTTTTAACAAAAAATAATTATTTCTACATAAAATTTTATGAATTAGATGTAAATATTCTAAAAATACAAATAAATTGCTATTAATAGATTTAAATAGTTAATTTTATAAGTAATTTTCTCTCATCAAGATACACTACAAATTAAACTAATATGTTATCTTTTGAAATAAAATACTCAATTAATAAATAAATTTAACTTGCGATTAACTTTAAAATTTCTTAATAATAACAAAATATTATAAGGTAATAACGATATGGTTTCAATGAATTATTTTCCAATAATCTTTTTTCTAATACTAGCCTTCATAATGGGTGCAGTATTAATTATTGCAGGAAGATTAATTGCCGTTTATCGACCAGATGCTGAAAAAAACTCATTATATGAATGTGGCTTTGAAGCTTTTGATGATGCCAGAATAAAGTTTGATATACGTTATTACTTAATTGCTATAATATTCATTCTTTTTGATTTAGAAATTGCTTTTTTATTTCCTTGGGCATTAGTATTTAGGCATTTAGGAATTTATGGATTTTATATTATGTCTGTATTTTTAACAATTCTGATAGCAGGATTTATTTATATTTGGAAGAAAGGAGCATTAGAATGGGAATAGAAGGAGTTTTAAATGAGGGATTTATTACTACTACTGTAGACAAAGTAATTAATTGGGCACGAACTGGTTCATTGTGGCCTATGACATTTGGATTAGCTTGTTGTGCTGTAGAAATGATGCATGTAGGTGCAGCAAGATATGATTTAGACCGTTTTGGAGCGGTATTTAGACCATCCCCTAGACAATCAGATGTAATGATTGTAGCTGGAACATTATGTAATAAAATGGCACCAGCATTAAGAAAAGTTTATGATCAAATGCCAGAGCCAAGATGGGTTATCTCAATGGGATCATGTGCAAATGGTGGAGGATATTACCATTACTCTTATTCTGTTGTTCGTGGTTGTGATCGTATCGTCCCAGTTGATATTTATGTTCCAGGATGTCCTCCCACCGCAGAAGCTTTGTTATATGGAATAATTCAACTACAAAATAAAATTAAACGCGAATCTACAATTGCTAGAAAAGTTAATCGTTGAAAATTTGGAGTGAATAAAATGAGTGGCTCTCTAACTACAATAAAAACCAAAAAATTATTAGAAACAGTTGTTAATTTGATTGGATCTGATTTAAAAAATCATTCTATTGAACATAATCAATTAAATATTGAAATAGATAAAGAAAACCTATTAAAGATAATGCAATTACTAAAGCAAGATCCTTCAACTTTATTTGATCAATGTACAGATTTATGTGGTGTTGACTATTTAACCTATAAGAATGAAACTCATAGTCCAAGATTCGCAGTAGTTTATCATTTATTATCATACACTCATAATTGGAGAATTAGGGTAAAAGTTGTTATAAAAGATGATAAATTTCCTATGATAGATTCAGTTACTGAACTTTGGAATGGATTAAATTGGTTTGAAAGAGAAGCTTTTGATTTATTTGGAATAATTTTTGATGGTCATCCTGATTTAAGAAGAATTTTAACTGACTATGGATTTATAGGACATCCTTTTAGAAAAGACTTTCCTATTTCAGGTCATATGGAAGTTAAATATGATCATGAAGAAAAAAGGGTTATTTATCAACCTGTAACTATTGAACCACGTGAAATAACTCCACGTGTTATTCGTGAGGAAAATTATTGTGGCAGAAATTAAAAATTATACATTAAATTTTGGACCTCAACATCCTTCTGCTCATGGTGTATTACGTTTAGTACTTGAGTTAGATGGAGAGGTTGTTCAAAAAGCAGACCCTCATATTGGTTTATTACATAGAGGAACTGAGAAATTAGCAGAAACAAGAACTTATATTCAAAACTTACCATATTTCGATAGACTAGACTATGTTTCAATGATGTGCAATGAACATGCATATGTTATGGCTATAGAAAAGTTATTAGGTATTGAAGTACCAATAAGAGCAGAATATATAAGAGTTTTATTTTCTGAAATAACAAGAATTCTTAATCACTTAATGAATATAGGAGCTCATGCGTTAGACGTTGGTGCAATGGCAGTTTTTTTATATACCTTCAGAGAAAGAGAAGATTTATTAGATTGTTATGAGGCTGTATCTGGAGCTAGGATGCATGCTTCATATTTTAGACCAGGTGGAGTATATAGAGATCTTCCAGATGATATGCCACAATATAATCAAAAAACCATATTATCTAAAAAAAAACTAGAAAGGCTTAATAAGAATCGAACTGGTAGTTTATTGGACTTTATTGAAGATTTTGCTCAAAAATTCGACAATAGAATAGATGAGTATGAAACTCTATTAACAGACAATAGAATTTGGAAACAAAGAAATGTTGGAATCGGTGTTGTAGATGCTAAAAGAGCCATTAATTTAGGATTCACTGGAGTAATGTTAAGGGCTTGTGGTGTTGAATGGGATTTAAGAAAAAAACAACCTTACTCTGTTTATGATAAATTAGACTTTGATATTCCAGTTGGGACCTCAGGTGATTGCTATGATAGATATTTATGTAGAATTGGAGAACTTAGAGAATCAAATAAATTAATTAAACAATGTGTTTCTTGGTTAAAAAAAAACCATGGACCAGTTATTGTTAATGATTACAAAGTTGCCCCACCAAATAGAGAAAAAATGAAACTCGGCATGGAAGAGTTAATTCACCATTTTAAATTTTTTACTGAAGGAATCAAGGTTCCAGAGGGACAGATTTATCAAGCCATAGAACATCCAAAGGGTGAGTTTGGTGTCTATTTAATAAGTGATGGTGCCAATAAACCTTATAGATTAAAAATTAGAGCTCCTGGATTTGCTCATCTATCCAGTTTAGATGAAATGTCTAGAGGACATATGATTGCTGATGTTGTAGCAATTTTGGGCACACAAGATATAGTCTTTGGTGAAGTTGATAGATAATCAATATGGGAATTATTTAAATGGTATCACAAGAAGCATTAAGAAAAATTGATTTGGAATTAAAAAAATATCCTGATTCAGAGAAAAGAAGTGCTATTATGTCGGCACTTAGAATTATTCAAGAAGAGAAAGGTTGGTTGTCAGTAGATTTAATAGAATATACTGCTAACTATCTTGGTATTCCACCGGTTCAAGCAATGGAAGTTGCCACATTTTATAGTATGTATAACTTACAACCTGTGGGTAAATATAAATTAATGATTTGTACTAATTTACCCTGTTCTTTATCAGGCAGTGTTAATACCGCTGAATATTTAAAACAAAAACTTGGAATAGAATTTGGTGAAACAACATCAGACGGTAAATTTACCTTGTTAGAAACCGAATGTATGGGTGCTTGTGGCTATGCTCCTGTTATGATAATTAATAATCATAAAATGTGTGCTAATATGACCATAGACAATATAGAAAAAAAATTGGCGGAGTTACAATAATGGCTGTTTATAATAATGGTGTTATCTTTGATAATATAGATACTAACGATCCTAATTGTTGGAAGATAGAGTCCTATATAAAAAGAGGTGGTTATAGTGCACTAAAGAAAATAATCGATCAAAAAATTACTCAAGAAGCAATTATCGCTGAAATTAAATTGTCTGGATTAAGAGGTCGAGGAGGGGCTGGATTTCCTACGGGGTTAAAATGGAGTTTTATGCCAAGAGCCTTACAAGGTCAAAAATATTTAGTTTGCAATAGTGATGAAGGAGAGCCTGGTACTTTTAAAGATTTAGATATTTTAAAATACAATCCACACTCATTAATTGAAGGGATGATAATAGGTGGATACACTATGGGTGTTACTATTGGATATAACTATATTCATGGAGAAATTTTTGAAATCTATGAACAATTTGAGTTAGCATTAGAAGAAGCTAGAAAAAATGGATATTTAGGGAAAAATATTTTCAATAGTGGTATAAATTATGAGTTATTTGCTCATCACGGTTATGGTGCTTATATTTGTGGTGAAGAAACTGCTCTTTTAGAATCATTAGAAGGTAAAAAAGGCCAACCAAGATTTAAACCTCCGTTTCCAGCAAGTTTTGGTTTATATGCTAAACCAACTACTATTAATAATACTGAAACCCTCGCATCAATTCCATTTATCATAAAAGATGGTGGAGAAAATTTTTATAATAAAGGTATTCCTAATAATGGTGGAACAAAATTATTTTCCGTATCTGGGAGTGTAGTTAAACCAGGTAATTATGAGGTACCATTGGGTACTCCTTTTACTAAATTACTTGAAATGGCAGGTGGAATGAGAAATAACAGAAAACTTAAAGCTGTTATTCCTGGTGGATCTTCAGCACCAGTTTTACCTGCAGATATAATGAATAACTGTAATATGGACTATGATTCTATAGCTAAAGCAGGTTCAATGTTAGGATCTGGTGCAGTAATTGTAATTAATGAGGATGTATGTATGGTTAAAGCTCTCGAAAGATTAGCATATTTCTATCATGAAGAATCATGTGGTCAATGCACTCCATGTCGAGAGGGTACAGGTTGGTTATATGATATTATTCATAGAATTGAGCATGGTAATGGTAAAATAGAAGATTTAGAACTCTTAGATACCATTGGCAATCAAATGGCAGGAAGAACTATTTGTGCTTTGGCTGATGCTGCAGTTTTTCCAGTGCGTAGTTTTATAAAACATTTTAAACATGAATTTATACATCATATAGAACATAAAAAATGTTTAGTTAATCATAAGTGGTGTTAGAGTTAGATAAAAATTAAACATTTATATTAGGGATACATAAATGGAATTTGAATTAGATGGTAAGAAAATCACATTAGAAAAAGGATCTACTATTCTAGAAGCAGCTTTAAAAGAAGGTAAATTTATTCCTCATTTTTGTTATCATAAAAAATTATCTATTGCTGCTAACTGTAGAATGTGTCTGGTAGAAGTTGAAAAATCACCTAAACCAGTAGCCTCATGTGCAACACCTATAACTGATGGAATGAAAGTTTATACAACTTCCAAAATGGCTATTGAAGCACAAAAAGGAGTTATGGAGTTTTTATTAATTAATCATCCATTAGATTGTCCTGTATGTGATCAAGGAGGAGAGTGTAGACTACAAGATTTGGCAGTTGGATATGGTAGAGTGGAGTCAAGGTTTGAGGAAGAAAAACGTGCCGTCACCAATAAGGACATGGGACCTTTAATATCAACGGAAATGACACGTTGTATCCATTGTTCTAGATGTGTTAGGTTCTCAGCTGAAATAGCCGGTGAGCAAGAAATAGGGATGAATTATAGAAATAATCATGTAGAAGTTATGCCTTTTATTGGCAAAACAGTAAATAGCGAATTATCAGGAAATGTAATAGATTTATGTCCTGTAGGAGCTCTAACTAGTAAACCGTATAGACATAAACATAGAAGTTGGGAGTTATCTAGAAGAAAAACCATATCACCTCATGATGGACTTGGATCTAATTTACTAGTTCAGGTAGATAAATATCATAAAGTAGTTAGGGTATTACCCTATGAAAATGAAAATTTAAATGAATGTTGGATTTCTGACAGAGATCGTTTCAGTTATGAAGGACTATATCATGAAGATCGTATTTTATATCCGATGATAAAATATGATAATCAATGGATGAAGGTAGACTGGAATACAGCATTGAACTATGTTGCTGAGAGTTTACTCAGAATAAAAAAAGAATATTCAACAAATGATATCGGTGTCCTAGCCAACAGTATTTCTACCACGGAAGAGTTATTTTTATTACAAAAATTAATGCGCCAATTAGATATTAATAATATAGACTACAGACTAGCCCAATCGGATTTATATATAAGCCCCGAAGATGAAAATAAAATAAGATATATAGGTGGTAATATTAATTCCATATTAGATTGTAAATCCATATTATTAATTGGATGTTTAATTAGATCGGAACAACCACTATTAGCACTTAAAATTAGGCAAGCTGTAAAAAATGGAGCAGAATTAAGTTCAATAAATGTTTTAAAACAAGATTTTTTATGCCAAATTGAAAATGAAAATAATGTGGTAATAGATCCAAGAGAAATTACCAATTTTTTAGCTCAAATACTTAAAGTTTTAGATCCTAATAACCAAGAAATAGATTTCTCAGAAGTTACCCCTTCGAATGAATCAAAAAAAATTGCTAATTCTTTAACTAAGGAGTCTGGTTTAATTTTATTGGGAGAAATAGCTAAATCACATCCTCAATATTCATTAATCCAACAATTAGTACAAGCGATATCTAATATTACAAATATTAAGATTGGCTTTTTATCAGGTAGTGCTAATGAAGTAGGTGCACAGTTGGTAGGATGTGTTCCATATAAGGGATTTTTAAATAATAAAGTTAAATCTGGCATGGATGTTATGCAAATGCTTACCAACCCAAGAAAAGGATATGTTTTATTTAATACTGAGTTAGAAAGAGATGTATATAATTCATCATTAGCACTAGCAGCGTTAAAAAATGCTAAATCTGTAACAGTTATATCTCCTTATATCAATGAACATATTCGTGAATATGCTGATGTAATTTTACCTATTACTCCATTTACTGAAACAGCAGGTTCATATATCAATATGCAAGGTGATTGGCAAAAATTTAATGGTGTCACTACACCTTTAGGTGATTCAAAACCTGGTTGGAAAGTGATTCGGGTATTAGCTAATATTTTAAACTTGAATGGATTTGATTATGATTCCATAGATGGAGTAAGAGAGGAAATTAGTTCATTGAATGAAAATAAAGACCATTTAAATAATCATATTAGTATTAATAAAATAAAAATTACTACTCCTGAATTACAAAATTTAGTTCGTGTTGGCACTAAAGGTTATTACAATACTGATAGTATTGTAAGAAGAGCATCTTCTTTACAACAAACGGTATTGAATAATCAAACAAATGTGTCAATAAATAATCAATTACATAAAGATCTTCAACATAATTCGACTATAAATGTTGAGCAAGGATCAATGGTTGCAAGTTTTGAAGTCAAAGCAGATAATATTGTCGCTCCTAATTCGGTAGGATTAAATATGGATAAAAATACCGTTGGTTTTGCAGGTTTATTCGATGAAATTAAAATTAAGTCATTAGATTAGGAAAATAATTATGGAAATAATTCAAAATTTAATTGGAAATAACCTAGGTTATGCTTTATGGAAATTTATATGTGCTATATTAATAATAATTCCTTTAACAATTTTTGTTGCATATTTAACTTTCGCTGAAAGAAAAATTTTAGGATATATGCATGCTAGATTGGGAGCCAATAGGGTTGGACCCAAAGGTTTATTGCAACCATTTGCTGATTTATTTAAATTTGTATTTAAGGAATTATTAACTCCTTATCGATCTAGTAAAGGCGTATTTTTAATTGCTCCAATCATTCTTTTAGTTTGTGCTTTATTAGTTTGGGCAGTTATTCCATTAAATCCAGAGTTAATGTTTACTCATATCAATGCAGGACTATTATATGTTATTTCAATTTCTTCATTAGGAGTTTATGGAATTATATTAGCAGGTTGGGCGGGGAATTCTAAATACTCTTTTTTAGGTGGAATTAGAGCTGCAGCACAAATGATATCATATGAATTAGCAATGGGATTTGCTTTAGTTGGTGTATTAATGGTTTCTAGTTCATTAGATTTAGTAGAAATTGTTAACAAACAAGCAACGGGAATAATGAATGGAAGTATTTTATCGTGGAATTGGATTCCATTATTTCCATTATTTTTAATTTACCTTATTTCTGGTGTTGCTGAAACTAACAGAGCACCTTTTGATGTATGTGAAGGAGAATCAGAGATCGTCGCAGGATTTTTTGTTGAATACTCTGGAACTCAATTTGCATTATTTATGTTAGCTGAATATATTAATATGATTACTATATCAGTGATGGCAACTATAATGTTCTTAGGTGGGTGGTTGTCTCCACTACCTTCTAATATTGCATTTATTGGCCAGAAAAGTTTCTTTTGGTTATTAATTAAAGTATGTATTTTACTATTTGGTTTTATCTGGTATAGAGCAACATTTCCAAGATATAGATATGATCAAATAATGAGATTAGGATGGAAAATTTTTATTCCAATTACATTAATTTGGATTTTTGTTTTAGGTTTATGGATTATTTCTCCTTTAAATTTATGGAAGTAGATAAATGATAAGAAAATTTTTTAAAACATTTTTTTTAATTGAGTTATTTAAGGGAATGGGTTTAACCTGGAAGGTTTTATTTACACCTAAAGTAACTTTAAGATACCCTGAAGAAAAAACTCCTTTATCCAATAGATTTAGAGCATTACATGCCCTCAGAAGATATCCCAATGGAGAAGAAAGGTGTATAGGATGTAAACTGTGCGAATCTGTATGTCCAGCACTTGCAATAACTATAGATGTCCATGAGCGTGATGATGGAACTAGAAGAACTACTAGATATGATATAGACTTAACTAAATGTATATTTTGTGGTTTCTGTGAGGAAGCCTGTCCAGTTGATGCAATTGTTGAAACATCAATTCATGAATATCATGGTGAAGAACAAGGAGATTTATATTTTACTAAAGAAATGCTTCTGGCTATCGGAGATAAATATAAATCTATTATCGCAAAAGAAAAACAAGCCGATCATATTTATCGATAGGAATAAAATTATCATGATTACCAGTGTATTATTTTTTCTATTTGCAACAATTCTAATATTTTCTGCATTTAGAGTTATAACAGCAAAAAACCCTGTGCATTCAGTTTTATATCTTGTTTTAAGTTTTGTAACCTCGAGTTGTCTATGGTTAATTTTGAATGCTGAATTCCTTGCTCTAAGTTTAATATTAATCTATGTCGGAGCAGTAATGGTATTATTCCTATTTATTGTTATGATGTTAGATATAAATATAGAAAACTTAAGAAGTTCTTTTTGGAAAAACTTACCAACTACAATTATTGTAGGTTTAGTTATCTTAGTTGAGATGATTATCATAATATTAAGAAATAAAGACAATATCGATATCAATAATAATACTGATAATATGTTACCTATACTTAATAATTCAACTGAAATTGGTTTGCTTATGTACAATAAATATTCTTTACCGATAGAATTAGCTTCGATTCTTTTATTATTAGGCTTAGTAGTAGCTGTTGCTCTAACATTAAGAAAAACCATCAAAGGTGGCAAATATCAAAAAATTTCTGAGCAAGTGAATGTTAATGCAAAAGATCGTCTCAAAATGATCAAAATGGATTCAGTGATTGAACAGAATGACAATGAAATAGAGAAGG
>CANGJN010000013.1 GCA_947454215.1 Neisseriaceae bacterium
CTCAAAGAAGTATCTTTAACTTCAGAAGCTTTTTCTCCAAATACAGCACGTAATAACTTCTCTTCGGATGTTAGTTGCGTCTCTCCTTTAGGCGTTACTTTACCCACCAAAACATCGCCTGAATTTACTGTTGCTCCGATATGTACAATACCATATTCATCTAATCTAGACAATTGACTTTGAGATAAATTAGGAATATCTCTAGTAATTTCTTCATTTCCTTGCTTAGTCTCTCTAGTCATTACAACTAACTCTTCAATATGAATAGAAGTATACTTATCTGCTGCAACTAATTTTTCAGAAATTAAAATAGAATCTTCGAAATTAAAACCATTCCAAGGCATAAAAGCTACCAAAACATTTTGTCCTACAGCTAATTCACCTAAATCTGTAGAAGAACTATCAGCAATAACATCACCTTTATTTACTATATCACCATTTTTAACAATAGGTTTTTGATTTAAACAAGTATTTTGATTACTTCTTACATATTTAATTAGATTATAAGTATCCACTGCTAGACTATCTTCATTGACCTCAGATTCATTAACCACTATAACTATTTTATCACCATCCACATAGGCAACTTTACCACCTCTAGTAGCAATAATAACTGAACCAGAATCTATAGCAACTTCTCTTTCTATTCCAGTACCTACCAATGGTTTTTCTGCTTTCAAACAAGGAACACCTTGGCGTTGCATGTTTGAGCCCATTAAAGATCTATTAGCATCATTATGCTCGAGAAATGGAATTAAAGATGCGGCTACTGATACTACTTGATTTGTAGCCACATCCATATATTGCACTGAATTAGAATTAACTATAGTAGTTTCTGATTTTTGTCTACCTACAATCATTTCATCAATAAATTTATTCTCATTATCTAATCTGGCATTAGCTTGAGCAATAATGAATTTTGACTCTTCTATTGCCGATAAATAATCTATTTTATTTGTTACGATTCCATTTTCAACTTTTCTATAAGGCGTCTCTAGAAATCCATATTTATTTGGCTGGGCATAAACTGATAATGAATTTATTAACCCAATATTTTGACCCTCTGGAGTTTCAATAGGGCATACTCTTCCGTAATGAGTAACATGCACATCACGAACTTCAAAACCAGCTCTATCCCTAGTTAATCCACCAGGGCCTAATGCTGAAATACGCCTTTTATGAGTTATTTCTGATAATGGATTAGTTTGATCCATAAACTGAGATAATTGGCTGGTAGCAAAAAAATCTTTTAAACTTAAATTAATTGGTTTAGCACTTATTAATTTATTGGGCATTAGTTCTTTCTCTTCTATAGTCTGAGATAATCTTTCTTTTAATGCCTTATCTATACGAGACAAACCAATTCTAAATTGGTTTTCTACCAATTCACCTACCCCACGAACACGTCTATTCCCTAAATGGTCAATATCATCTATAACACCTCTACCATTACGTAATTCGATTAATATTGCCAAGGTAATTAATAAATCTTCTTTACTTAAAACTAAACTTTTTTTATCAGTACCTTCTGAGGTTTTGTTTATAATACCCTTCATCCAATTTGGTGTTTTATTATCATACTCATTTTCATATGTTCTGGAATTAAACTTGAATCTTCCTACTTCTGATAAATCATAACTATCTGCATTAAAAAATGTTTTATTAAATACAATCTCAGCAATTTCTTCAGAATAAGGTTCTCCTGGACGCATCATTTTATATATTTGGTGAATGGCCTCTATTGAATTTTTTGCAGTCTCCTTACTATTCTCTTCATCCCTTAAAGTATTAGATAAATATGCCCCATGCTCCAAATCATTAATATATAAGGTTGAAATACATTCAATATTACTATTTATAATTTGTTTTAATATTGAATCAGAAATTATAGTATTTGATTGAACGATTACTTCGCCAGTTATTGTATCTATTATATCATTAGCTAGAATTCTTCCTAATAAATCAGTAGTAGGCAAATCTAATTTTTCTATTTTCGCAGCTTCTAGATTCCTAATTAGCTTAATATTGAATTTTCTGCCTTTTTCGATAATAATCTTACCATCTTGGTCTTTAATATCAATAGGGGAAATTTCATCTTTTAATTTATCGTATACTATATTCTTGTGTAAAATATATCCATCTTTTACTTTTTTAACTGTATATAGTTCTTTATCGTAAAATAAATCTAGAATTTCACTTCTAGTATATCCAATTGCTTTTAAAATTAATGAAACATTCATCTTGCGACGATTATCAATTCTAAAATACATTAAATCTTTTGCATCAAACTCTAGATCTAACCAACTACCTCTATATGGAATTATTCTTGCTGAGTATAACAACTTATTAGTTGAATTATTTTTACCATTATCATGTTCAAAATAAACTCCAGGAGACCTATGTAATTGAGAAACAACAACCCTTTCATTACCATTTATTATAAAAGAACAATTATCGGTTATAAAAGGAATTTCTCCCATGTAAACATTTTCTTCAACACTATGGATAACTTTTGTTGAATTACTATCCTTCTCAAACAAAGTCAATTTTATTCGCGCATGAAGTTTTCCTGTATATGAAACACCTCTTAATAAACATTCATGTACGTCATAATAAGGTGAAGATAAAGAATATTCGATAAAATCTAATCTAATGTTTTCATTTATTGACGTAATAGGAAAAACATCCTTAAATACTTTCTGCAAACCAATACTGTCATCCCTTTCCAATGGATTCAGATTCATCTGTAAAAAATCATTATAAGATGCTTTTTGCATAGCCAACAAATAAGGTACATTTAAAATTGTAGGTTGCTTAGCAAAGCTTTTGCGAATACGTTTTTTTTCTGTGAATGAGTATCCCATAAGTTTAAAGCTCCAAATAGATATAGTTTTTAATATTGTATAATTAAATATACCCCAAACATTAGTTTGGGGTATAATATTTGTTGATCAGAAATAAAGTATTATCTTATCTCAGCTTTAGCTCCAGCATCTATAATCTTTTTAACCATTGCCTCAGCATCAGCCTTTGATACACCTTCTTTTAACACTTTTGGAGCTGCTTCAACAGCGGCCTTAGCCTCACCTAGAGCCAAACCTGTAAGTTCTCTTACAACTTTAATGGCTGCAACTTTATTGGCACCAGCTTCTGTTAATACAACATCAAACTCAGTTTTTTCTTCTACAACTGCAGCACCTACATCAGAACCAGTTTGTTGAGAAGCAACTGCGGCAGCTGCTGAAACTCCAAATTTAACTTCCATTTCCTTAACTAATTCTGACAACTCTAAAACACTTAATTTCGCAACTGAATCTATAATATCTTGTTTTGACATAGTCATTTAATAAGACTCCTAATAATAATTTTTTAAAATAAATTTTCAAGCGATTAACTTGCCTGCTCTTCTTCTTTTTTATCTCGTACTGCAGCTAAAACTCTTGCGAAACTAGCTGGTACCTGCATCATTGTGCCAAGTAACATTGATAACAATTGTTCTCTTGATGGAAGCATTGCTAATTGTTTTACACCAGCAGGGCTTAACAAATTAGACTCATACATTCCATCAATAATTTTAATTGAACTCGACGCAGTTGCAAAATCATTTAAAACTTTTGCTGCTGCAACAGGATCTTTAGAGGCACTATATATTAAGGCTCCTTGCATTTTAGCAGCTAAAGGTTCAAACTTTGTACCTTCCACAGACTTTCTTGCCAATGTATTCTTTAAAACATGTAAATATACATTTGACTCCCTAGCTTGTTTTCGAGCAATTGTTAGCACATTTACAGTGACACCCTGATATTCTGCAATCACTAGAGTTGATGAATTTTGTAATACATTTTTTACTTCAGCAACTACTGATTTTTTTTTATCTAGGCTTAAGCTCAAAATTACTTACTCCTTAAAATAATTTTAATGATTTAATTCGATGGTCTTATCTAATAACATTTAACTCAAATGCAATTTTGAATCTTATATTTTGGATTATGCACCATCTACGTAGGAAATTTTAAGTTGAAAACTTCAACTCCTACGGTCTCAGACAATGATAAAAAGTTTTTAAAAAACTTTCTCTCCCCTATAATTTTAAATAAATAGTGTTATTTATCTAAAATTTAGAAACACCCCCACTTACATGGGGAATACTGTAGCAATGTATTCGCTTTTCTTGCAATTAGAAACACCCCCACGTACATGGAGAAGACCTATTAGCACCGCCAAGAAGCACTTTGCAATTATTTATTTAAACCTGAAAAATCTAGTTTAACTCCAACTCCCATAGTGCTTGATAAAGATACTCTCTTTAAATAGTTACCCTTTACACCAGTGGGTTTAGCTTTTATTATTACATCCATCAAAGTAAGTAGATTTTGTTTTAACTGATCTTCAGTAAAAGATACTCTGCCTATAGTACTATGAATAATTCCATTCTTATCTGTTCTATATTGAACTTGACCAGCTTTGGCATTTTTAACAGCTGTAGCAACATCTGCAGTAACTGTACCAACTTTAGGATTAGGCATAAGACCTCTAGGACCTAAAATTTGACCTAATGTCCCAACAATTTTCATTGTATCTGGTGCGGCAATCACAACATCAAAATTCAAGTTTCCTTTTTTAACTTCTTCGGCTAAATCTTCTAATCCAACCACATCAGCTCCTGCACTTCTGGCTAAATCCGCCTGAGCTCCTTGTGCAAAAACTGCAACTCTTTGAGTTTTTCCAGTACCATTAGGTAAAACAACAGATCCCCTTATCATTTGATCAGATTTGCGTGGATCAACTCCTAAATTAAAAGAAACATCTACAGATTCATTAAATTTTGCAGTTGCAGATTTTTTTACTAAATCCAAACCTTCTGTAAATAAATATAACTTATTCTTTTCAACTTTAGGAAATAACTTTTCTCTTTTTGTAAGCTTTGTCATACTAATTTACCCCTTCCACTTCAATCCCCATACTTCTTGCAGAACCAGCAATTATTTTAACAGCTGAATTTAAATCAGCTGCAGTTAAGTCAGGATTTTTCAACTTTGCTATATCCTCTAATTGAGCTCTCGTAATTTTACCTACTTTTTCTAAACCAGGCTTGGTACTACCTTTAGTTAACTTAATAGCTTTTTTGATTAAAACAGAAGCAGGAGGAGTTTTCAAAATAAAAGTAAAACTTTTATCTGAAAATGCGGTAATAATAACCGGAGTAGGTAAACCTGGTTCAAGGCTTTGGGTTTTCGCATTGAATTGTTTACAAAACTCCATAATGTTTAAACCTCTTTGTCCTAAAGCAGGACCTACTGGTGGAGATGGATTTGCTTTTCCCGCAGGAATTTGCAATTTAATTAAGCCAATTATTTTTTTTGCCATAATATTTCGCCTAGAAAATGGGTGAAATCGAGTTATCTTTCAAACTCTCCCCGTTATATAAAAATAAAATATGAGTAATTATTATACCATAATTTAAACATATTTGCAAATATAATTTTTATCAAATAAGTGCAAAACTTTTGCATACGGTTAATGATCGTAATTAAAATATAATTTTATACTTAAAAAAAACTTAAATAAATAATGTCATTTTCTTAAAATAAATTAATAACAATTCTACTATTTATATCAAAAAAATACCGAGGGTTTTGTGATTGGTTTGAACCATATATAAAATACATTCATATTTGATATACAAATAAAAGTAATCAGAACTCTCTAGTTTACTGTCCCACTAATCCATTATTTAATATATTAAGTTCCTCATATGCTACTTTTATTTTATTAAATAAAGAGTCAATAAGAAAAATTGAAGTTATTTTTATCACCAGACATATTAATTAAAATACTTTATAATTCCTCTTGGATTTCTTTTTTCATTAACTCAAAATTGTTTTGTATTTCCGAAGATACTAGTCTATTTTTATAAATAATAAAACAATAAATACATGAAAAGAAGACTATAAGCAAATTATCGTAGGGAAACTTAATATAGTTAATATCCTTTAAAAATGATATTATCAATAGGGTTAGTGATAGTAATAATATATCATAGGCTTCTAAAAATGTTTCTATAATTTTATTTCTTTTAAAAACATAGATATAGAAACCAATTATACTTACAATAGTAATTAATAAAAATTTAAGATTATTTAATCCCGACCAATATATTAATAAACAACAACAGATAAAGCCTAAGTAACCAAATAAGATAGGTAATTTGAGTTTAAATGTTCTTGGAACATCTGGCAACTCCTTATTAAAAATTAAGAGTGATATTGGTCCTGACAAATATACGAAAACTACAATTGAAGACAGAAAACTGACTAACTCTTTCCATGTTGGCATTGGCAAAAGGAATAATAACCCTAGAAAGCCACTTATAAAAAGTGCAACATATGGTGCTTGAAATTTATTAACTAAGGTTAGAATACTTTTAGGCCAATAATCCTTTCCTAAGCCATATAAGATTCTTGCAGTAATTGAAGTAAAAACATTAGCAGTACCAAGTGGAGCGATAATTGCATCTATAAATAATAAAGAATATAAAAAGTGAAATCCTGTTAAAGATACTAATCCTAATAAAGGTGCTGCTATCGATGTATTAAGAGATTTAGGGCTACTTATTCCAAATATAAATGCTATTGACAGTAATATATATATAAATCCACATATTATTAATGCAGATAACAATGAATAAGGCATGGCTTTACTAGGATTTTCTGAATTATTAGCTAAAATCAACGAATTTTGAAATCCAGTAAAAGCAAAAGCTATTCCACTATTTATTATTGCATATAATACATTGGATAGCGAAAATTTGATATTAATATAATTGAGTTGAAAATTATGCCATTTACCATAAAAACATATGATGACAAGAGCTACAAAAATAGGGACGATTATTTTCCAAACTGATACAATTGAATTGGCTATAACAATTTTTTTTAACATCAAGCAATTAAATAATGTTAATAATAAAATTATTATGGATGCTAAAATTAAACCTTGACTTGAAAGTTGATATTGATCTCCTGCTACTTTAATCAATGATGGTTTGAAGAACCCAAGGTATTGAATTAAAGACTGCACTTCTACTGGCAGGTATACTACGTAACTCAACCATCCTAAAGATAGAAAAATAAATGCCAATGTGCGATTATTACTTATTCCAATAAATCTAGCAACACCGCCAACAACAGGTAGAATACAAATTACTTCAGCAAAAGTTAATGCAATGCACCCAGTAAGAATAATTGCAATAATCCATGATAGTATGACCCATATTCCAGCAGTTTGATATCCATAGTATGGTGAAAAAAGCCAACCTGCACCTAAAACACTACCGGTTGATAATAAAACTAAATTTAAAATAGACAATTTTTTTGAATTCATTATTAATATTTCATCCTAACTTTCATTTAACCTATTAAGAACTAGAATTTTTGATATTAATTAAAATAATGATCCCATGGTTAATAACTACAAGCATCATTAAATAGAGATAAATACGGTGTATAAATAATTTTTATATTAATATTAGAGTTACTTTAACCATATTAATAATAATTGTTACAATTTAAAAAACACTCGTTACTTCATCAAGTATAAATTAATAATCAAAACTGATGCGATGTTTTTGGTTTTCTGGCTAATTGAGATAAAGTAATATGAAGAATGACTTCATCTCTTGCCAATTATATGAAACTCATTAATTATTTTAAATTAATACCATTAGTATTTATATGAGTTAAAGATTCAAAACTTTGGTTATAATTATATTTTTTTAAACATAATATTATAGTCTCTTTTAACAATATATATCATTTTATTAATCAATGAATAAAGAATTTAACTTATTCTTGTCTGATTACTATATGGAAATGGTATTAAAGTTTATTTCACTAACTATGTTTTTAAAATAACAAGTGAAAACAGGAAATTAAATATTTTTTTATAAGTGATTACTTATAATTATGATATATGTAATAAATTTTTACTATAGATAGAGAGATATGAAAAACAAAAATCGTATGCTCAAAAATAATGATAGAAGATTGTACAGTTAGTTATTAATTTAGATTTGTCCCTAGATATTTTATTGATTTAACCAATCGTAAAAAGTATTGAGGATTATTCCAACTTATATTCTTATTTTTTTTAACAGAGATATTATATGTACAAAAATTTTATTGGAATAGACAGGTAAAAAACAATGTATTTGTTTTTAATAAACAAATTGCTAATGTCTGTTTTAGGAAATAAAGATAATACTTGGGTTGTTTTTGAGACTACTGAAGACCGTGAAACTAAATTGATGGACTGAATTAAAAATTATGTTTTTCTTTTCATAGAACTAAAACAAAAACAGTTAAGATCTATTTAAAAAATTTAGGTATTAAAGTTAAATCAGACACAATTGATGCTAAAGTATTAGTTGGTCAAGAAAAACATCCAGTCTTATTTATAGGAAACTCAAGACATGAAGATAATACTTTAACAACCTTATGAGTAGATCAATTTAAAGAAGCAGTTAGTTCAAGAAAAGAATAAACATCAACCCCTTAATAGCTTATTAAATGATGTGATAAAGAATAATAGGACATAGATTAAATAATAAAAAAGACATCTATCTAACAATTTTTCTAATATTAAGTCAAACAGATAAGAAAATTTAATTTTTAATAACATCATTGTTTATTAATTTATAGCAATTAAATTATCAATGAAGTCAAAATATTTAAAAAGTCTTAGTATAAAATATATCTATAAATTTAAATCTAAATACTTATATGACATATTTCAGTAACAGCAATAATTATTTTAATGAACACTTATTATTAGAATTAAAATAAATGCTAATTAAAAAATTTTAATTTACTTAAGAAGCATAAAGAGTTAAAATATTTAATTTATATAATTATATTATTTACTTAATAACTATTTAAGAAAATCAAATATTATATAATAATAAAAATTTTCTTAAATAGTTTTATTAATTATGAATTAAGAAATTATTTGTTGATATAATGCATTAGTTGTACCATCAAAAATAGGAGCATATCCTACAGAAAAATTACCTGTACCTATTGGATTAGTTACAGATATAACTGAAACTACACTGTTTGTTCCTTGAATAAATGGACCAGAAGTATACCTGCTAACCAAAGTTTCCCCACCA